>PCWC01000068.1 GCA_002787175.1 Parcubacteria group bacterium CG11_big_fil_rev_8_21_14_0_20_39_22
CTTCTAGTTTTTGTTTTTAGATTCTTTTTCATTTTTGTCTGATTAATTGATAGATTACTCTATGTTATCAGACACACTTTATTTTACAGTCCCCTTCATTTTTTAGATCCTGTGCTGAATCTAACCAAAAAATTGAAAACAAAAAACTCTATCGACACAAGTTCGATAGAGTTCGATTCGTCAGCCCTAAACGGGCTGACTAAAAACAGCTTTTCATCTCTCGGTTTCTATCTCTCCACTGCAGGAGAACGAAAGACCCAAGTCGCCGTCGGCACTGACAGGAATCCAGTCGCCCAAGCGCGCACCATCAGAATAGGCATAGCCCACACCGAAGAGGCCGACGCCCTGGGAGAGAGTGTTTGTACGAGCGTAAACATCCTCAAACAATCTCTCCCTGTTCACCTTTTGGGCAATAAGGATTCGGTAGACGACCTCTACCGGCGTTTCCCGAAAGAAACGGGAGAAACGGAGGTTGGCGCATTGCCGTGCCGCTTCTCGCCAGTCGCTTCGGCAAAGTTTTTCGAGGTCTTCCGCCTGGTTGAGGAGGTCCTCAATGGCTTTACCGAATTCTTCGGGCAGTTGTTTACCGAAAAGTTCTTCGACGAATTCTGCCCCGATAAGCGACTCGCCGATAAAGGTTTTTCCGAGTGTTCCTTCAATCACTCCTCTGCCCTTGAGGAACAGACCTGGGCGAGGAGTGTGTTTGGTGAATAACGACTCCTCTTTATACCGATCGGAATTGCAGAGTATTTTCCCACCAAGAAAGTCCTTGTTCTTCCTGCTCTCATAAATATACTTGAGGGTCAGAGGTTTTCTATCTGCCGCCTTGTCTACCTGCTGGACGAGGCAAAGCCCCATTCGGTTGGCTCGCTCTAACACCGTGTCGGTAAATAGATTGGGCATCCGGACGGGTTCATTCGTCTCCACATCGAACGTAGCGTTGACTTCCTTTGCGCCGAAATAGTTCGTACGGCGGATTTCAAATATTTCTCGGACGTTTTCTGCCGTTGCGCCGATTTGCGGCGCGGTCGCTGTTGTCATTGTGCTTTCCTTTCATTTGCGTCTTTGACGCGGGTTGGCTGTCAAAGTCATAAAAATGACTTATTTTCTATTTTTAGATAAACACAAATTTTGTTAAATATCAAGTCCCCACAAATCGCTTTAGTGATTTGCGTGGTAAAGATTGCAACAAACTACAGAAACACTACGCATCCTTTTATTATTCGTACTTTCGTATTCCTATTAGTATTTCGTATTCCCTACTCTCTTCTTTTTATTAGGTGAATTAGGTGAATTCTCTCCCTCTTCTCGTGTTACATGTTATACGCTACAAGCTAACACCTATCCTCTTCCTAACAGCTATCACCTAAAAGCTAAAACCTATTCTTTGTGTTACAAGCTACATGCTACACGTTACGTGATTCATCCTAACACCTAAAACCTAACAACTAACACCTACTCCACTACTACCGCTTCCCCCTCACTAAACGCAGGATCATTGCTAAGTCTGGTTGTGATATCCCTTTTTATGAACGCCTCGATAACAGCTCCAGTAAACGAATCATCGCCACGAGTTTTAATATCACTAATCAAAGTAGGGGCACCACCGACCTGACTCAAGCTTGGAGTAAGCCCCACCTGAAAAGCGATTTCTTTTACCGGACCACCAAAACCAGCATTGGCTGAAACCGTGCCCGCGTCCCATCTTACCATTCCATTTACAGGATTATAGGTCACTTTCTGCCCTTCCGGGGATATTACCCCTTTCCATTCGATATACGAAGGTAGAGAACCTTCCACCACGACATTATTTAAATCATTCATACTATTCGTTAAAGTCCAGTAAATAGTATAGGTTGTCTCATTATCAACTTTCGGTGGCATTGGGCCCGAATTTCCAAATGGCCCTATGTAATAGGTAGCTCTACTTGTAAGTCCAAGTGTGGTTGAAATCTCGATATCACGAGTAGCAACTGACCTTATTGACTCAGGTACCTGATTATCTCCAACTCTCGTACCCTCTCCACTTACATTTATTGACATCTCGGGAGCTCTATCAACAAAAAGACCAGTGCTTGTATCGAGTATTTTGAAATTAAAGCTAACCCTGCCACTTTCTCCAGGATCAAGAACATCAAGACCTCTTGTATTAGTCGAATCCCAGATAATCATATTATCCGAAGATCTATAAAATCCTTCTTGCGCTTTGACCGAAGATTGGTCAAAAATCCGACCGTCTAATTCCACAAATATCTTAGCATTTGTTATTCTACTTGAAGTGTTGTTGGTCCAAAATACATCTCCACTTACGATCTCTGCCGAACCTGCTATGAATTTATCGCTACTACTGTCATTATTTAAAGTAAGTTGTAACTGCAAGAACGGTCTTTCTATAGAGATAGTTTTGTCTGTTGTGAAGAAGGCGATACCTATTGCTCTTGAATCATTTTTATCAGCTGTCCCAACGGTAAATCTAAATACTCTGTCTTCTCCGTTTTGACCTTCGAGTTTACCTCTTATCCTTATGACCTTTTTGCTACTTGGCTCCACATCTCCCAAATTCCAAATTTCGCTACGCAAAACAGGACTTGGTACACTTTCAATAAAATTGAAGCCGAAAGGATACTCCGCTCTCACAACAACGTCTTCAAGTAAAACACCAGCATTTGAACTTACAGTTAATGCCATTTCAAATTCCTGTCCACTACTTGTTCTCTCAATAGAATCAATTGAAACCGATACTGGAGCCGATCCTATCCTGACTTCATAATTCTTGATCTTTTCAAATACAGCATTTGATCCGGCAACCCGATATTCGAGTGAAAGTCCGATATTTTTAGTCTGTTCCTCCTCACCGAAAACGACAACCTGTACCTTTTTGCGAACAGTGTCTCCAGGGGCAATATTTTCCAATTTCTCTATATCACGCCTTATATCTTCCGACCTGTTTTCTTCTCGGCGTACCCCTTCCGGATATTCAAGCAATAAAGTTGGCGACTCGAGTGTCGCGTTGTTTCGATTTGTAACCTGAATCTCAAAAGACATTTCCTCACCACCCGCGACAGATACCGGTCCAACTACCACAATATCGACATTATCTGAAGATATAGCATTGCCTCCTCCTACAAACATATATAAGGCAGCCACAAGAGATATACCAAAAAATGTTAAAGCTCCCAAAAATAACTTCGTAAGTCCCGACATCTTTTGCTTCTTAGCTTTCATACGTTCATTTAATATTTTTTGTTCAAAAGAATCCCCTTCTCCCCCTTTCCAATCATCATTTACACTGACATCATGTTTTTTAAATCTGGGACCGGTATCAATTCTTCCATTTAACATACCATCGCGAGAATATAGTCTCGTCTTCATCTTTTCGATTTCATCACGATTATTCTCCCCTTTATTACTAATATCCGCCATATAGAGGAGATTATAACACAAGATAGCTGTTAGGTTTTAGCTTTTAGGTGTTAGGAAGATAATAGCTTTTAGCTGCAAGGTGTTAAACCCTCCATTCCTATTTCTTTCTAAAAGCTAAAACCTAACAACTAACACCCATCCTACATCTGACTTCCCTCTATAGCCCGATTTATAAGATAAAGAGCTTTTTTGCGATTTGCCGAGAATTGCCCTAAAAGATTTTCTGAATAGTGATCAGGGCTTGTAAACGAATCTACCTCACTATCATCACCAATATAACCAAGGCACGAAAGGATACGCAAAACCATAACCATTTCAAGATTATTCAACAAATGATCATCGATTTTGCTTTCAGATTTGCAAATATTTAAAAAATCGATCGCACCAGAAATCACCAAAAACAGTCTTTCATTTTTTTCTTCTCCTGCAAGCAATCTCAAAAAAAGTGAAAAAACCCTATGTATCATTTTTACAACATCGGGATAATCAGAAAAATCAAAAGCAATGTTTGATACGACCGAACTTGTCTTTATCCTCCAAATTTCTTTACCACGAACCAAAGTAACATTTACCAGAGAATACTCCTGCAAATGTGATTTCAACTTGGAATCTATCTTTCGTACACCGCCGGCAACAGCCACCACAAGACCCATTTCTCTTGTGAAAAGACGGTATATCATATCTGCTTCCCCTTTCGGTCTTGCCGATAAGACAAAAGCTTCGCTGTGGTAGAGGTGATACATGTGGTAAGTTAATTTTTAATTTCCAATTTTTAATTTTCAAGGAATTTTTAATTCCCGAATTTCCAAACAAAGACACTCAGACACCATTTTCTATTAAAGTCACCTGTTCAAATTTCTCCTGTTTAAAAATTGTAAATTTAAACATTTTTTACAAAAATTCAAAAATTACAAAATTTGAAATTATTTCTTTTTCTCAACTTTCCACTTTCCAACTTAAAACTTACCAACTCTTCTAGTGTTACACGTTATACACTACACGTTCTATGCTCTATGCTTTAGGTTTTTATCTCAATCCCAAACTCCATCTCTCCAATTTCCACAGTCTCAGCTTCAACCTTGTCGTACCGGACTTCAGAAATTCCCGATGATTTCGATATTTCTGTCTTATTTTTCTCCAAAAAACTCTTCCCTTTCTCATCAGTATCCACCACAACCTCAATCATATCTTTTGAATTTAACCCCTTCTTTTTTCTCATTTCCTGGATCGATCTTACAAGCTCCCTGATTGCACCCTTCTCTTCTAGTTCAGGAGTAATTTCCATATCAAGCAATATCTCTTCCGGCATGTCTGCATTCTCTATTACATTTTCCACATTGACCTCGTCTTTTATCACATCCTTCAATTGCTCCCTGTGAGCATCGAGGAAAGGTAGTTTGAAATTCAACTTCAACGCCCCAAGAGGTTGCCTAACTTTTACATTACCCTTTGCACGCTTTTCAAACGCAATCGACACAATCATCCTAACCTCAGTCATATTATCTAAAATGTCTTTATCAAAATCACCCGTTTCCGACCAATCCTCCAAATGAACACTCTCTTTAGATCCTCCAACCTCTTTATACAACCATTCGGCGAAAAAGGGTGTAAAAGGCGCCATAAGTTTCGAAAGCTCTATCAAGGTAAACTTAAGAGTATCTACTGCTTCATTATCCCCTTCCTTCATCCTCTCTCTTGAACGTCTTAGATACCACTGCGACAAATCGCCGATAAACTCCCTTATCGCTCTTGTCGCCGGAAGCAATTTATAATTATCCAAACCTTCTGACACTTCACCATTCAGCTGACTCAACCTTGCCAAAATCCATCTATCTAAAACATTCTCCGAAGACTGTTGGTTCTCGGTTCTCGGTTGTCCGCCTCCTTCATACATCTTATAAAATGCAACAACATTGTTTAGAAGATTGAAAACCTTTTTACTGACCTCATCAACAGTCTTTTCATCAAAATTTTTAGGTTCACCAGGTTGATTGACGCTATACATCCAAAATCTCAAAGTATCGACACCGTATTTATCAGTCATCTCCCACGGGTCAACAATGTTCCCTACAGATTTTGACATTTTTTTACCTTTATTATCCAAAATGTGTCCGAGTGATATAACATTTTTATATGCATGCCCTTTACCCAAAAGTACACCAATTGCATGAAGGGTATAAAACCATCCTCTTGTTTGATCGACAGCCTCTGATATAAAATCGGCGGGATACCGGACATCCCTCTTATCCGTGTCGCACCCCGCCGTAGCTTTCGGCGAAGGGGGGTTCATCTGTGTCAATAACCTGTGTCCATCTGCGTCCTGCGCAAAAGGCATCGCTCCCGAATCAAACCAAACATCTATAACCTCCTTTACCCTTTTCATCTTGCCTCCACAATCACAATCAAATTCAACCTCGTCTATAAAAGGACGATGTGGATCAAATTCCTTACCTCTGTCAGTAGATATATGTACAACGTTCGGCGTACCATAACCTGTTATCAGATTCATTCTGAAAATATCCTTAACTTCAGTATCGGCGACATCACGTAAATATTTAACCAAAAAAACAAGAGGGCCTTCATGCGACACAAGGACCACCGTCTCACCTTTGTGTTTCTCTATTATCTCACCGAGAAATTCAACCATCCTCTCCTCAACCATCTTCCAAGACTCACCATCACTGCCACGCCTACGTTCGTAAAATTCAGTGGCAGGAAGAGATTTGTACTCTTCTTGCTCCCTGACAACAGTCTCATCGTCACGAGTTTTTTCTTCCCAGTCCCCACTATGCACTTCTGCCAAACGGTCATCTTCTACAGCTTCAAGATTAAGCTCTTTTTCGTAATAATTTGCAGTTTCTTTTGCTCTCAACACTGGAGAAACATAAAGTGCACCTATCTTCTGTCCTTCAAGTTCTTTTGCGCCTTTTGTCGCTTGTTCTTTTCCTTTTTCCGTAAGGGGATGCAGATTAGGAGCACTTGAAAACATGTTCTTAACATTTTTCTCACTCTCTCCGTGTCGCACCAATATTAACTTGGTTATAGAGTCTCCAGCTCTATCTCGCAGATCATCGAAAGAGCCGATAATTTCTTTTTTACCACAACCATCACAATTCCAAACAGGCAAAGGAGTACCCCAGTACCTCTCTCTTGAGATTGCCCAATCTTTTATATCCGAGAGCCACTCGCCAAATCGCCCCTCTTTTATATGATCCGGTTCCCAATTTATTTTTTTGTTTTCGGTAATTAACTCATCTCTCAAAGCCGACATTTTTATATACCAAGAATCCCTGGCAAAATAGATAAGGGCACTCCTACATCTCCAACAAAACGGGTAGCTGTGTTCGTACTTTTGTTTTGAAAACAATAGTCCTCTATGCGCCAAATCCTTGATTATCGCCACATCGGTCGATTCGTCTTTTACAAACATTCCGGCAAAATCTGAAACTTCTTTTTTGTAGGTGCCATCTTCATTTACCAAATGATACTTTGGCAATCCCACCTTGGTGCCAAGCTCAAAGTCGTCTTGACCGTACATCACCGCCGTATGCACAATTCCGGTACCATCATCAGTATTAACAAAATCCGCCCCATAAACCTTAAACGCAGACGGACGCGGATCAGACGCGGAACCAGATTCTCCCTTTCCCTTCTCTAAAACATCCTTTAAATACGGGAAAACTGGTTCATACTCAAGCCCAACCAATTCTTTCCCCTCAAACTCCTCAACAATTTCATATTCAAAATCTTTCAAAACATCTTTGGCTCTTTCTTTGGCAACGATAAAAATCTCGTTATTGGGGACATTTGGCGATTTTAAATCCGTTTGTGATTTGGTGCTTGTGATTTGGAATTTGCCGTAAACTACATCTTTATTTACGGCAAGCGCCACATTCCCCGGTAACGTCCACGGGGTCGTTGTCCATGCTAAAAGATAAATTGGTTTGTCATTTGGAATTTGGAATTTGGAATTTGTTTGTGATTTGGTGCTTGTGATTTGGAATTTGACAGTCAAAGACAAGTCCTTGGCTATACTATATCCCTGTGCCAATTCGTGACTTGAAAGCGCCGTACCACAACGCGGACACCAAGGTAGCACTTTATAGTCCTTATACAAAAGCCCTCTTTCATCCACCCTTTTTATAATATTCCAGACCGACTCTACGTAACCAGCTTCATAGGTAATATACGGATCATAAAGGTCGATCCAAAAACCGATTCTATCAGTAAATTTTTTCCACAGATCTACATACTGCCAAACACTTTCTTTACACTTTTGGTTAAACCTCTCTATCCCATATTCCTCAATCTCTTTTTTTGATTTTAGACCAAGCTCTTTCTCCACCTGAAGCTCGACTGGCAGACCATGAGTATCCCAACCACCTTTACGGCGAACATAATACCCTTGCATAGTTTTATACCTCAGTATCGCATCCTTAAAAGCCCGAGCTTCCAAATGGTGGATTCCGGGCTTACCGTTTGCTGTAGGAGGACCCTCAAAAAAGACAAACTCGCCTCGAGGAGAGTCTTTGGACAAAGTTTTCTCAAAAATTTCGTTTTCTTTCCAAAAACGAAGCTCATTTTCCTCCTTTTTTGAAAAATCACTTTTCTTATTTTCCAGTTCTGACATATAACCCTTATCTTAGGTCATTTTCCTTCTTTTTCCAAATACTTCAGATAAATAATTATCGAATCTCCGATCTTTATCATAAAAACTTGAAGGCTTTTCTACGTTTAAAAACAAATAGCACCGAGTCTCAAAGACTCGGTGCTATACAAATTTGTGATCAATGATGCGAAACTCCACTGTGTGCCCATTGTTCAAGCCACACTCCGACAGGAGTTTCCAACGTTAGAAGTATCCATATACGCATTATGACGTACCATAAAACAGCATACGGGATACTGTACCTAATGTATATTAACCACTGCCACCCTGTTTTAAACAGCATGACCCCGACCAAACTACTTATCGGCAGAAGTAATGCTCCTGTGGACAAGGTAGTGATCATGATCCAAAAATTGACACTCGGATCATTATATAGCGGGCCCCATAAGACCGACTGTACTCCGGCGACCAGAACAGGAGCAAATTCACCACTTCCTATCCCAAATCTGTCCACCACATTCAGCACAAGCCAGCTTCCGGCAACAAGGGCTAACAACAAAACGAGCATAACATTCACTTCTGTGTGGTACTTCCACACGTTGAGAAGACGCTCATCCTGCCTTGTTATAACAGAATAAACCAACAGAACCGCCAGGCAAAACAGAGGGTTATGAGTGACAAGTAGTAAAATTATACCCGCCCCAAACTCCACAACATCTCTTGTTTTAAACACCGAACTTTTGTTCGGCACAACCCTTATCGCAAGCCTTTCGGCATGCAATCCCAACATGGTCAAAAAGACCAAAACGGGAGGAATAACGTATAGGGCAGATAAAACACCGGTTCTACCGTTATTGTTATATAATCCAGCCGCGTAAACTTCGCCAAACCAGATTATCAATCCTCCAATAAGAGCAGCCAGCGTAAGAAGAACCAGGAATTTTGCCCTTTCTCCTTTTACTTCCTGATCTGATAAGGAGTTCATTACACCCTCCTCATCCTGTCCATTCTCCACTGTCCTCAGTCTTCTTGATTGATCCAAGACGATGTAGGAATCCAGTACACCCGACAATAAGCCGGCAAAAAAGACCTGGGAAAACTTCCGCCGGAAAACCGGCAGAGGTATGGGAGCTATTCCCACCAGGAGTCCGAGATATATAATCAGTATGATCACCTGACCGACAGGTGTCATCGTCCCATAAAGACTACCCGATCCGAAGAACAAGACAATCCCCAAGAGCAGGATAAAAATATGCTCAAGTTTCAAAGGACTCAGTCCGTTCTTGGACGCGATCTTCATTGCTTTCTTTACCATTTTTCTTCCTTTTGTTTTCTGTCATTCTGAAAACGCGAACTATTCGCGGTCCCAAAGAACACTGCCTGCATACTACGTCAAAACCCTCGGAATATCAATTTCCGAGGGTTTTTCACTCTATTTTCGCCAAAGTTAAATTCTCTATAACAGTACTCCATTTATTGGCTTTCCCCGAATTTAACGTTCATTTTAAAGGAAATTATCTTCTATATAACCACGATAGACAGAGGACGACTGACCTTTCCACACAGAATAACAAGGCAAAAAAAGACCCGTTTTGCGTTAGTTTACACAGGAAAGAGCGCTAAGTGCGTAAAATCGTGTTGCCTCCGAAACACCCTCTTCATTACGCTCCAAATCCTCACGAGTAAACCATTTTAATCCTTTGCTCTGCTCGCGCCCCTCGTCTATCACTTCATTTGATTGTGCTTGAGCAAAATAGACGAGTGAAACGTGTCTATGTGTTTCTGAAATAGGCTCTAGACTAGCTAATAGCTAACAATTACTTTTAATAATTCGAGTATATCATGTTTATGATTAT
>PCWC01000056.1 GCA_002787175.1 Parcubacteria group bacterium CG11_big_fil_rev_8_21_14_0_20_39_22
TTTTTTTAAACATGGTTTTAGATAATTAAAGAAATACCTTTAAACAGAGCTGTACTTTATCATATTCAGCCCCCGAAAAGTTTCTTTAGCCCACATTTTTATATTTTAGGCAATTTTTTAACAACAAAACTTATCCACCCTATCATCGAAGACAAACCCTTGGAGTATTCGACAAATAAACTCCTGAGATAAGATTAGATCTATTTAATCGACTTTAGTTTAAGAAATTACCAAGCTCTTCCACACGCCTGACTTAAAGCACTAATATCTTCCGTGGTTAACTCTATCTGACTTAAATTTTGTTCGTCCATAAGATAGTACATTACTGATTCCGGATTTTCGACATGAGAGAGAGTAAGAGCGTGACCGAGTTCATGCGATAACACAAGTTCGAGACTTTCTTTGTCGTCAAATTGGTAAATATTTATTCCCTTCCCAGTATAATCGCCCTGGCTAAACTCACGGACCGTTCCAAACTCATCTTTATATGAACCGACTTTTGTATTGTACTCCTTAGCAATCTGTTTTCCCTCTCGACCCAAACTACTCAGCTCATCTGCAAAATGATTCAACTCAAGTCGCATTTTCTCAAGAGAAAGCACCTGGATTTCAAGCTCTGCTGCCTCATTATTTAATTGGTTGTACACACTCTCCGGCGCACCACCCCGTAGATTCCATTTTGTAACTTCTTGGTTGAAAGATCTGAGCTCACTTTCATAACTATCTACAGCTATTTCGTATTCTAAAACTTTTTGTTGATATTCTTCCAGTTCGCGAGAATGTTCCTCTTCAAAATTATCGTACCGAGATTCGAGATAAGAGAGCTCGGTGCGACGATGCTTTTCTTCGATTGTTTGTTGTTGTCGCTCGTCGTAAACCAAATTTATTTCGAAATCAGCATTTTCATCATATTCAAAAAGTTCTCTACCTGCCCCACCTTCCCAAACTTTTTCAGACCGCTCTATCACACTTTTAAACTCCTCCTCTGATATACCAAAACGTCCATCAAGAGACCCAACTGAGTAGGTAAGGATGCTTCTGCACGGATTTCTTGAGATCACATCAAATTTTACCAGTGCAGAGTAAGAAAACGCGACGATCAATATTACAACAATTACATTAAAAAATGTTTTCATAAGAGTAAAAACCAAAAACGAATACCGTTTTGTATACTATAGGACCTACTCAGAGCCAATCTCCAATCTCACCACGATTAGGAAAAAATACACTTTGTGTCTCGTTTCGCATATAATTTTGCGGGGATTTGGCTGCAAATCGTCTATTTTTCGTCACCGTATCTTGATATGGCTCCTCAAACTATCCAATTTTCGCACAAATCCCCGCAAAATTACTTATGCGATGAGATTGGAGATTGGCTCTCAGTCACTTCGATAAATGCAAAGCTTGACAAAATTCTCGATTTTATTTCAAAATCAGATTTATCGTCAATTGTACCATCTCGAACCAGAGTGCCATTCCCTTTGCTAAGACACGACCCTACAGGAATCTCCTCCTCTTCTATAAAACAATACTCTTCGAAATCGTCTACCTGAGTTCTCGCAAATATAAATCCAGAATCCGTCCACGGCTCAGGTGCATTTGTGACAGCAAATGAGCGCGACCAAACTTCTCCACTTGAAAGCAGGTGATCAGAAATATCAAATTCGCCAGCGACTGTCTTTATGGTCGAGGTTGAAATCAAACCGACAACAATATTGTCACTTATTCCTCGTGGAAAAATCGACACAAAAGTACTATTTACCAAAGGTCCAAAGGGTGGCAACTCGCCTACCACCGCCAATTTCTTGTGTATTGTAACAGCCGGTCTTTGCACTCCTACCGATTCGCTAACATGCCAATTCGGAGGATATTCCAATCTGAAACCGAGAGATTCATTCGTATAAATTTGCCATTTTTCTTCTTTTACAGACTGATCTGCTTCATCCAAAATCCCAAAATCACCGTCTCCGGTGACAGAAATAGCCCACAGTATAGCGACAAATACAACTATAGCTGTACCAATACCTATAAGAGTCGGGACTCCCCATTTTTTATCTTCATTTGATGTTTCCATATTTTAGTTACTTTTTGAGTTATCTTGAGTGTAATTCCAATGTTTTAGCCGTTTCAGCTCCTATAAAGACTGCGTTTGAAGCGTAGTACACCCAGAGCAGAATTGCAAGTATAAATCCTACTCCGCCGTAGAGACTCGTTGTAGCACTGAAATTTATGAACACAATTACAAGAATGTTTATTATCGCAAATAATGTCGCAGTGAGAGCTGCACCCGCAAATGATGACCTCCATTTTATTTTCGAAGGAGAAACTACTTGATAAAGTACTCCGAAAAGTAGAGCAAGAAATACATAGCTCACCGCAAATTCTACTGGTTTCCAAACAAATTCCGGCAAAACGGGTAAAATCTGGCTTGAATAACTAAAAATTGTGGAACTCAGTATATTAAAAGTCGTAAGTATACCGAACAACATTACAACTAAGATCGTATAAGAAACCGCCAAAATCTGACGATATAAACTTCTTTTTACTGGATTCTCTTCAGGGATTTGAAAATTGAAGATTTTAAAAAATGTCCTCCAAAGGTAATTGAAAAATCTCATTACACCAAAGAGTAGCGCAACTATCGAAACTCCGGCGATAAAGAAGTTTTGCTCGAGATTAGCAAATCGGGAAAATAACCCCTTGATAAAAACTGCCGTATCGGAACCAAATTTTGTTGAAGCATATTCTATTATTACAATCTCGGCAGCAGTCTCCTCCATCACAAGCCCTCCTACAAAGACCGCTATTATAAGAAAAGGAGCCAATGCAAAAAGAGCATAATATGCAAGCGAGGCAGACCTAAGAGGTATCTCATCGTCCCTAATAGCTCGAGTCAAATCTCTTATAATATCTTTCATATATATATGATATACCATTTAAACCTTTCAAAGAAGCCCTTTGTGGACTTTTTTGTTTATAATCGTCAGCTGTCATATGAGGGGCTTTTGTTGTATAATGGCTAAAGTAACACTTCAAATAGTGTGATCAGAGATTATAAGATTAAACTAATAAAACTTATTTATGGAAAACGAAACAAACAAAAAGTCAGTTACTATTTATTCCACACCGACATGTCACTTCTGTCACGCAGCAAAGGAATTCTTTGAAAAGAACGACATTGCTTTTACCGATTACAACGTAGCTTCCGATACCGACAAAAGGCAGGAGATGGTCGAGAAATCAGGACAAATGGGAGTGCCGGTAATAGTAATTGGAGATGAAGTTACTGTCGGATTTGACGAAGGCAAAATCAAGTCTCTACTTGAAATATAAAAGTACTATGGAAAACATACTACTCCTACTGGGACAGGTAATACTTGGTGGATATTTCTTTCTTATGGGTATAAACCACATAACAAGGTCTGAATCACTTATAGGTTACGCTGACTCAAAGGGTGTTCCCTCTCCCAAGCTCGGAAATTATATAGCATCGGCTCTCCTTATTTTAGGAGGTCTTGGTATTATTGCTGGTCTCTATATGACAGTTTCAGCGTCTTTGATTATCCTGTTTTTGGTAGCAGTCAATTTTATGATACATAATTTCTGGAACGCTAAATCAGAAGACGAAAAGAGTTCAGATATGCAACACTTCCTTAAAAACACTGCCCTTATCGGAGCATTGCTTATTGTTATAGCGAGATCGATAATGGGGTAAGAAGCATTAAACGTGCAACACGATTCGAAAAACGCCTCACACTAAAGTGTGAGGCGTTTTTCGAAGGATTAACCGTTTCTTCTCGAGTTATATGATTCATGTTACATGCTACACGACCTACGGTTGAAACAAAGTATTCGGTTCAAAGATCACACTATCAACTTCCTGAAATTGGAGAGCTGTTTGTTCAATTTGAAGCCACAAGATTCCTGTCCGGCAAGAACCACCTGTGGTCGCATTGGAAGTATCTTCAAAATATAATGTTAAAAGTCCGTTTTGAAGACTTGTGTCTACAAACGAAAATCCCTCAAGTGGAAATTCGGTATCTATACCTTCTGCTATTTCCGATTCAGTCAAATTACCATTTATGAGTTCGCGGATGGTTGCCTGTATTTTTTCTTCCGTAGAGGCACCCTTCCCTATGCGAAGTCGACGCTCTACAGGAACAATACCGTCCAGACTACATTTAACATTGCCATTTTTCGTATCCGCCTCTGCACTGTAGTAAAAAAGATTTACAGGCACAAGAACAAGTCCTGAACCGTCTTCTTTATTTTGGAGCACAACGCCGATTACCCAAACGATAAGAATCGCCAACATTCCTATGATTATTGAAAAAATTAATTTGTCTTTCATATTTTTTGTTTTTTAGAACTTACTCATTCCATGAAGTTCCTCTTTAGTCACAATGACTACTATAGTAATTTTTAAATTTTTAATTCCCAATTTTTAAATAATTTTTAATTTTCTAAAAATTGGGAATTAAATAGGTTGTGACTCTCCCATCTTCAGTTTAAGAAATTGAAAATTAAGTCATTCTTTACAAAATTTAAAAATTATAAAATTAAAGATTTATTCGTAGGATACCCCGAGAGCTTGCCTGCTGGGATAGGACGAATAAGTTTTACTCATACCTAAGTGCTTCTATAGGACTCTTCTTAGAAGCTTGTCTCGCTGGATATAATCCAAACACAAGACCTATAATTCCGGATACCCCGACTCCCAGAACTGCACCAAAGTACGGAAAAGTAAATTGCCAAGCATTACCGAGTTGCTCAGTCAAAAGGAGACTCACTCCAAACGAGAACAACCCACCTAAAAGTATCCCAATAATTCCACCGACAACAGTAAGTCCGATTGACTCAAGCAAAAATTGCCACAAAATATCGGCTCTTGTCGCTCCGAGTGCTTTACGTAAACCAATCTCTCTGGTTCTCTCAGTAACCGACACAAGCATAATATTCATAATACCTATACCTCCAACAAAAAGCGAGATCGAAGCGACAGCGCTCAAAAAAGCTGTAAGTACGGAGGTAATAGAGCTAACTCTCTCAGCAAGATCGGCTTGAGTTTGGACGAAGAAGTCATCTTTGGCAGGGTCTGTAATTTTGTGTCTTCCTCGCAAGGTTACTGTTATGTCTCGAACAGTGTCATCTAAATATCGAGCATCATCTGCTATGACGATAATTCTATCAAAATGTTTCCTGCCCAAGACATATTGGTTTACAGTCGTATAAGGAGCGATGACCATTTCATCAAAATTGAAGAAGGACACTTGTCCTTTCTTCGGCAAAATGCCTACAACCCTAAATCTCTTGCCATTTATCCTTATATTCTCTCCAAGCGCACGCTGGTTTCCAAAAAGCTCTTCTCTTACTCTATCTCCTATGACGACAACGGGAGCAAGCGATTGCACATCGCCTGCTGTAAAAAATGACCCCTCACTCGGATAGACATCGAATATCCTTGAAATTACGTTGCTATCCTCAGCACTTCCAGCACCTAATATTGTCGACTGGTATGTCTCGTTGCCATACGATAGACGCGAAGAACCGAAAGCTACAGGCATAACATCAGAGGCGTGTGGTACATTTGAAGGCAGAAGAAGAGCCTTTATATCTTCTTCCCTTAGAGAATCCAAAAATAGCCCTGCTGTATCAGATATACCTGTCGGCTCTCTGCCTGGCAAGACAGCGATAGTATTTGACCCGAGACCCTCAACCTGATCGAGTATCAGTTTTTGCGCTCCCGCTCCGAGAGACATTATTGAAATAATAGCGGCAACACCGATAACAATACCGAGTATTGTCAAAGCTGACCTAACCTTGTTAGTCTTAAGTCCCACAATTGCTGTCTTTAATCGGTTTAAAAACTTCATATTATTTTTTAAATTCGGAAGCCATATTTCTTTTTTCAACCTTACTATCTCGCTCTACCAATCCATCACGCAAACTGATTATTCTCTCTGCATGTTCTGCTGTATAAGTTTCGTGAGTTATAAGAACAATAGTATGGTTCTTTTCTTCATTTAATTTTTGAAGTATTTCCATAATGGATTTCCCTGATGCAGAGTCGAGGTTACCTGTCGGCTCATCAGCGAAAATAATTTCCGGCTCTCTTATGAGAGCTCGAGCAATAGCAACACGCTGTTTCTCTCCACCAGAGAGCTCAGAAGGTTCGTGTAGCAATCTATGAGTAAGCCCGACCGCATCTATGGCTTTTTTTGCACGCTCGTCCCACTGCTTTTCAGGAACGTCTGAATACAAGAGAGGTAATTTTACGTTTTCCAAGACCGAGGTTCTAGCAAGAAGGTTGAAAGACTGAAATACAAAGCCGATTCTTTTATTGCGAATAAAAGCTTTCTCATCGTCACTGTAATCATTTACGTTTTTACCTTCAAAAAAATATTCTCCGCCAGTATTAGGATCGATAAATCCCAATATATGGAGAAGAGTCGATTTACCAGATCCAGACGGTCCTATAATAGCAACAAACTCACCCCGAGATATCGTAAGAGAAACATCCCGTACGGCACGAGTCTCCAAACCTTCAGTATAGTATGTCTTCTCTAAATTTATCGCATTTATTATCTCCATATCGATTTTATTTCTCTTCTTTCGGAGCGCCGAGAAGTATTGTATCGCCGTCTGATAGACCTTCTGTTATCTCTACCCCACCAAGCGAACCTCGGATTCCAGTCTTCACAAACCTTTTCTCCACAGCATTGCCTTCGCCTTTTTTAATGTAGACAAATGAACCCTGTTCCTCATAGTAAACTGTCCTCTGAGGTACAATAATCGCATTTTCCACTTGGTCAACTATTATAATTATGTCTGCAGTCATACCAGATTTGATTCGAGTATCAGTCGTCTTTAGAGAAAATACGGTTTTATACGTCGGCACACCGTCTATGACAGTCTCTACTGGTTCTATGTAAGTCATACTCGCTTCAAACTCTTCTCCAGGTAAGGCATCCACTGTTACGATTACCTTGTCATCAACATCCACTCCACCAACATCAATTTCGGCAATATTTGCCTCAATAGTATAAGTACTGTCATCGACTATTGTAATTACCGGTGTGCCAGAAGTTATAAATTCACCTGCTGTGATATTGACCTTACCGACAACTCCAGATGAGGGGCTTCTGAGTATCGTCTTTTCTATTTGTGCGAGTGTGTTTGATACTTTGGCGACGGCCTCATCGACACGTGCTTCCCCAATCTTGATCTGCTCAGGTACTGAACCGGCTTCCTTGAGAGCAAGCTCCTGCTCGGCAAGCGAAAGAGCCGACTCGCTTGAAAAAACATCCTCCGACGATGTTGTGGTTTTAGATATACTCGCGTTTAAGCTTGTCCTTGCGGTAGCAACTGCACTTCTCCATGAATCTATCGTAGTCTGACTTATACTTGAATTTGGAGTCACGTCACTTAGAGCAAGTGCAGCTAAATCAAGAAATGATCTTACCGAAGATAGGTTTCGCTTGGTATATGAAGTAAGTTCTTCAAGATCGTCATCGGTAGTTGAGGCATTTTGTCTCATACTCCATTCCAAAAACATCGACTCAAGAGCGCGACGACCATTTTCCAATCCGCTTACCATTTCTGAACTTGGTACTGAAAATCGAAGTTGAGGATTATTTTGCCTCGCATTGTAAAACAACTGATCGGCTTTGTTGCGAACCGAATCGTCGGCGACAGTATACGCCTCACGCAAACTATCGAGCAAGGTATTTTTATTATCACTTAAATTTCGCTTGGCATTTGCCACTTTTATTTCTGAGATTGAGATTTCTTCTGGCCTAGTACCACTTTTCAATTCCTCGAGATTCGCCTCCTGAGCTTTAAGCGAGGCCTTGGCTTGTTCGAGCGAGGAGTAAAGGTCGCTATTGTACAAGTAAGCTATCGCTTGCCCCTGTGACACCCTTTGTCCGACCAAAGCATTAACAACGGACACATTGCCACTCTGTTGAAAAGACAAATCGACTTTGAGTTCTGGTTTTATGATTCCAGTAACATTAACCTCTTCCCTAATAGAACCTCGCTCTACAACCATAGATTCAACTTCCTCGTCACCCGATGAGATTAAAGAGAAAATTATAATTACAGCAATTAAACCTATACTGCCGAAAATGTAGCGATTTTTTCTTGACTTTGGTTTAGATATTGTATCCATATGTGGCGTATATTAACACTTATTTTAACACTTTGTACGGTCAACGACAGGTTTTAGAATAAGCATAGAACCTGCTTATTTATCAGACCTAAATATAGATGGATTTATCTTTATAATTTTATCATCACCCGAACCAGGGCTTCCACGACCGTCTCTATTACTCGTAGTTATATACAAAAACCCATCAGGAGATAAAGCTGTCGTCCTTATCCGACCATACTCACCATTGAAATGGACTTTGATGTCCACGATTCTGTCACCATCTAATACAGCCTCGTAGAGAGACGTGCCTCTTAATCCACCAAAGAAAATACCACCATCCCAATAAGTGGCGCTTGCAGGAGCCCATGTGTAATCTGGTCCTGATTGTAAAACTGGAGAAATCATACCCTCACCTTCCTCATCCCCTTGAATAACGGGCCAGCCATAATTTGCTCCGGGCTCTATAAGATTAATTTCATCAAAACCAGATCCTAAACCGGAAGGTCCATGCTCGGTACTCCACAACCGACCGCTTTCATCCCACGCCAAACCCTGAGGATTGCGATGACCATAACTATAGACTTCATTCCAAAAAGGGTTATCTGGAGGAACAATTCCATTATCGTCTACTCTGAGTATCTTGCCCGATAGAGAATTTTTATTTTGAGCCGAATCCTTGTTGCCGGCATCACCAGTTGTTATATAGAGGGATCCATCAGGACCGAAATCTATCCTGCCTCCGTCATGATAAGAAAAGCCTGGAATGTGTGAAATTATTACTTCCCTATCTTTAAGTTCATCGTCTGAAAATACATAACGCTCGACCCTGTTTGTTATTTGCCCATTTTCGGAAGTTGTAAGGTACAGATAAATAAAGTTGTTCCGTTCAAAATCGGGATGGATAGCGAGTCCAAGCAGACCCCCTTCCCCTTTATGTTCGACTCCTTCTATATCAAAAATTTTTCTATCTTTTCCAAGTCTTATCAATCTGCCCGCCCTTTCGGTTACAAGCAAATCTCCAGAAGGTAAGAAATCAATATCCCAGGGTATAGAAAGATTTTCAGCGATAATTTCTATCACCTGAACCCCCTCTTTATCAACATTAGACACATCCTTCGCCACTACACCTATACTTTCAGACTTTGGACTATGAGGACTGAATAAAAGACTCTTTATATTATCCTTGAAGAGATAGCCGAAAATGGCGATAAGAGTCAGGACCAACACAGATACCACCAATATTTTTTTATATAAACTCATTTCACTCATATCTTAAGTATAACACTTTAAATTACGAAACTAACTTCGTAGGCGAGGGATTATGGGTTCTGCCGAACCGAAGTCAAAAATTTTGAGCTTAATGCCGTAGATACGCTT
>PCWC01000045.1 GCA_002787175.1 Parcubacteria group bacterium CG11_big_fil_rev_8_21_14_0_20_39_22
TGAATTCAGCAGAATGTGAGTTTCGCTATAATCATAAACATGATATACTCGAATTATTAAAAGTAATTGTTAGCTCTTAGCTAGTCTAGAGCCAAATAAATTTACAAAACTACGGCAACCTGGTTGCCTATGTTTTAACTTAAAAATAAAATATCAAATCGAAAATAGCTGTTAGGTGTTAGCTTTTAGTAGAAGATAATTTTTAAGTAATGCCCAAATTTTTATTTCCAAACCAAAACACTTTCGGCATTTTATTACATAAATTAGAAGTTAGGTGAGTTTTCTCCCCCTCTTTTCGTGTTACATGTTATACGCTACACGTTCTGTGCTTCATGCTACAAGTTGCACGTTACATGATAGTCGCTATCCAGTTGTCCATTGTCCGACCTATCTTTAATTTTGTATAATAGAATTTAATTATGTTAACAAGTCATACTCATCGCAATCTTGTTTGGATAGATCTCGACAATCCTACCGAGGAGGAAATACATTGGGTAATGGATGAATACGGTGTAAATCAAATCGTAGCACGTGAGCTTATGACGCCAACCCTAAAGCCGAAGGTTGATCTCTACAGAGACTACATATACCTCATACTACACTTCCCTACACTCAATAGATCAGGCGGTCCCAATATCCATGGTACGAAGGAAATAGATTTTATAATCGGTAAAGATTTCATAATCACAGCTCATTACGGTGAGGTAGACTTTCTTCATAGACTTGCCAAAATTTTTGAAGTCAACTCTCTCCTTGATGGCGACGATCTCGGGTCCCATGCTGGATTCCTTTTCTTTTTTATGATTCGAGAGGCCTACCAGACATTAGAAAATGAACTCGATTCAATAAAAGACCGACTGGAACTCGCTCAAGCAAATATTTTTAATGGACTTGAGAGGGAGATGGTTATCGAAATCTCCAGACTTAGTCGTGATTTGCTCGACTTTACTCGTGCCACCAAACTTCATCGCGAAATTCTGCATTCTTTTGATATCGCAGGTAAGAAATTTTTCGGCGATGGATTTTCTTATGAACTCCACAGTGTCATAAACGAGTATTACAAAGTCGAATCGTCAATCGAATCAAATCGTGCTTTTCTTTTGGAGCTTCGGTCAACCAACAACTCCCTAATAACCACGAAGCAAAACGAGGTAATGAAGATTCTTACCATTATGGCGTTTGTTACATTTCCTCTTTCACTTTTGGCGGGAATATTCGGAATGAATACCGCTTATATGCCGATAGTTGGACAAAATTACGACTTTTGGATTATTATTGTCCTTATGGCACTTCTTACTGGCTCCTTCTTTTATTTCTTCAAAAAAAATAAGTGGCTTTGAGCAACTTTATTTCTGTAATTTTCGTGCCAGACCAAACCTGATGTCTTTAGTTTTCTATAACACTTTGAGTAAGAAAAAGGAGCCCTTTAAGCCGATTGAATCTCATAATGTTGGCTTGTATTCTTGTGGACCGACTGTTTATGATGATGCCCATATCGGCAATTTAAGGGCTTACGTTTTTGTGGATGTGCTCAAACGCACTCTCATCGAACAAGGTTTTGAAGTGAGGCACGTGATGAATATGACCGATGTCGGACATTTATCTGGCGATAGTGATGGAGGTGACGACAAAATGTCGAAAGCTCTTAAGCGAGAAGAGCTACCGCTCTCAAAGGAAAATATGAAAATTGTTGGGCAAAAGTATGCGAAGAGGTTTTTAGACGATTTGAAATCCTTATCGGTAATCATCCCTGATGAGACTCCTTTTGCGAGTGACCATATCGAAGCGATGCAAGGGATTATAAAAATCTTGCACGATAAAGGTTATGTTTACAAAACATCTGACGGTTTGTATTTCGATACCGAGAAATTTCCCGATTATGGAGTCTTAGGTTCTACTTGTGCAGTGGGACAGGAAAACGTAAGTAGAATAGAGAAAAATCCCGAAAAAAAGAACCAAGCAGACTTTGCTGTCTGGAAATTTACACAGACGCGGAACAAACACGGAAATATGCCGAACGGGACGGAAGGTGTCGGTTGGGATTTTGAACCTTTTGGTAACGGCTTCCCTGGTTGGCATATAGAATGTTCCGCAATGAGTCGCGAATATCTTGGGCAGCCTTTTGATATTCATACTGGAGGAATAGATCATGTAGGCACACATCACGATGGAGAAATTGCTCAATCTTCCGTAGCTTTCGATAGTCCTCTTGCCAATTTCTGGTTACATAATGAACATCTAATATTACCCGAAGGCAAGATGGCAAAATCCGAAGGTAATTCCATAACCTTATCTGATCTAAAAGATAAAGGTGTACATCCTATAGCATTTCGATACTATCTTCTGCAGACCCATTACAGATCCCCTTTATCTTTTTCACTTGATGCTATTTTAGCAGCGCATACCGCTTTAGAACGTCTTGTTGTCTCGATTGCTCTTTTACCTAAAAGTGCGAAGGAAGAAGGAGATTCAAGCGATTCCGATTTCGTGACATCTCTGAGTGATGCTTTGGTAGATGATCTTGATACTCCAAAAGCCATAGCTTCAATACACGAAAACCTACGCTCTTCTCCAAACACCGAATCCATTATCGAAGGACTTAAAAAGGCCGACAACCTTCTGGGTCTCAACTTGCTTTCTCTTGCAGACAATATAATCGTCCATAATCCTGAGACAGAGGTCAAAGAGCTTTTGCAAAAGCGTGCGGAGTACAAAAAAAACAACAATTGGGACGAGGCAGATAAAATTAGAGAAAAAGTCAAAGAGCTTGGTTATTCAATAGTTGACCAAGGAGAAAGAACCCTGCTTATGCGCCCGCTTTCTCGGTTGGAAATCATATAATGCGAATCGTGTATCGTGATACTCAAAAAATTAGCCTAATCTTCGTGTTTTACCGGCAGTCTGACTACCTCAACAACTCTCCTCTCTTCTTCCTAACAGCTAAAAGCTATCTTCTCTGTTTCTTCCAAATCCTCTGGAGATGATAGAGGGAACCAATTGCTTGATTTCACGATCTTAATATCAATATCGTCTTTTGCTGTCAGTATTGTCTGTGGTAGACCGTACTCTTTTGCTCCCGGAGACTTTTTAACGGGCTCATATTCAAAAAAACGACGGTCAAGCATATAAAGTCCAATATTTTCGTACCTATCCTTCAAGAGTTTTTGTGACTCCTTTATATCGATTAGATGTCCATTTTCATCGAATACGACTTCCGCTCCAATCTTTTCCTTTTCCACTTTTTGTATTCCGAGAGCCCAATCGAACTTTATCATCTCATTTACAACGTCAACCGAATAGATATCATCACCCATCATTACAATAAACCTGTCTCTAATAAACTCTTTTGCTTCCCAAACTGATTTTGCCGTACCGAGTAACTCCTTTTGATAAGCATATTTGATTATCTTGTCTCGATATTTGTCTTTGAAGTAATCTTTAATTATATGGTCTTTGTAACCAACAACTATTATCACCTCGTCTATTTCATCGGGTAATATGTCCAATTTATGTTCTATAAGGTTTCTGCCAGCGAGTTTGAGCATCGGCTTCGGTGTCAATTCCGTGAGCTCTCTCATCCGAGTCCCCCTTCCTGCTGCGAGTATAATGGCTTGCATAGTTTAAAGAACCTGATCGAAATTTTATCGCTTTGTTCGTACGCGAAATTACGACCAGGTTCTAACATGGTACTAAAATCAAAGTTAAGTGACAACCATAATATCGAGAGTCCATACTTAGAACAACTTCTTATCCCCATATTCCACAGAATCCCCTTTTGCGGTTATTTGGATAACAACTGCCGATGTGTGGTAAAATATCACCTATGACCACAACAGTCTCTCAAGGAATTTCAAACAAACTCCGTATACCACCACAAAGCATCGAGGCTGAAATGGCTCTTTTGGGTTCTCTTATGCTCCGTCCAGATGCTATGTATGAAGTCATCGACTTTATAAAAGAAGATGTTTTTTACTCTGAAAAACATCGTATTGTTTGGAGAAGTATCTTTGAGCTTTTCTCAAAGAATACTCCTGTTGATCTCCTATCACTCTCAACTCGACTTAAAGAAAAAAAGCAACTCGACCAAATCGGCGGAGCCACGTTCCTAACTGAGCTTGTAAACACCGTTCCCTCTTCCGCCAACGTAAAATACTACGCTGAATTGGTACAAAAAAAGCATATGATGCGAAACCTGATAGAAGCATCAGAATTTATTTCGCATCTCGGATATGATGAATCTGGTGAGCTCGACGAGCTAATCGACAAAGCGGAAAAAAAAATCTATGAAATCACAAACGGAGTAAATTCTTCTGCAAAATTTATCCAAATAAAAGATACTTTAGCAGAGGCATGGGAACGTCTTGACACTTTACATAAATCAAACGATGAGATTCGTGGTGTCCATTCGGGATTTAAGGAAATAGATAACAAACTTGCCGGCTTTCAAAAATCTGACCTCATAATACTTGCGGCACGTCCTTCTATGGGTAAAACCTCTTTGGCTCTCGATATTGCTCGGCAATCTGCCATACTCCACAATACCTCTGTCGGCATTTTTTCGCTTGAAATGAGTTCACAGCAACTTGTTGACCGTATGCTCGCCGCTGATTCAAGAGTCGATTCGTGGAAACTCCGAACTGGGAAACTTTCTACTGATGCCGAATTTGACAAATTGCGAGAGTCTCTCGATAAACTTTCTAAAGCTCCGATTTATATCGATGACCAGCCCGGAACTAACATCTTAAAAATGAGGTCGGTTGCGAGGAGACTCAAGCGTGAAAATGGACTCGGTCTTATTGTTGTCGACTATCTTCAGCTTATGACTCCGACCCAATCACGGGGGTCTGACAACGTTGTCCAACAAACAACCGAAATATCAAGGTCGCTAAAACAGCTTGCTCGAGAGCTCGATGTGCCGGTTCTGGCACTCTCCCAACTTTCTCGAGCCGTAGAACAACGTGGTGGCAAGCCTCGATTGTCTGACCTTAGAGATTCCGGTTCTATTGAGCAGGATGCCGATGTTGTTATGTTCATCCATCGAGAAAGAAATGAGGAAGGAGCCGGCCGAAACAACTCCGCCGAAATTTTGATTGAAAAGCACAGAAACGGTCCGACCGGCAAAGTCGATCTCTATTTTGATGAGCAAAAGGCGACATTTTTGAGTATGGAAAAAGCCGACTTCTCTGATTTTAATACGAGCTCATCGGTAGATGACGACTTCTAAGATGACTAAAATCGAAAAACTCACAGAACTGTTTCGACAGTTCCCAGGTATCGGACCACGCCAAGCACAACGATTTGTATATTTCTTATTATCAATGAGGTCTGAAGATCTTAGCGAACTTTCTGAAACTATCGGTTCTCTTTCAAAAGAAGTATCACAATGCTCTTCTTGTTTTAGATTTTTTCCAGCAGTAGAAAATAGGTACAAGTGTGAGATATGCTCCGATACTTCTCGAGACAACTCTCTTCTTTTTATTGTCGCCAAAGATGTTGATCTTGAGTCTGTAGAAAAGAGCCGAACTTACGGAGGATTGTACTTTGTTACCGGTGGCACACTACCTTTAAATGAGAAGAATCCCGATAATAAAATTCGTCTAAAAAACCTGATAGACAGAACGAATACAGAGAGTCAAAACTTGAGAGAAATAATATTGGGATTTAATTTAAATGCCGAAGGAGAGCATACAAGCTCCTATATTGAGGAGAAAATCGGCCCGATTGCGGCAAAAAAAGGCATAAAAATATCATTCTTGGCTCGAGGTCTCTCGACTGGTGCTGAGCTCGAATATGCTGACTCTACTACTCTAAAAAATGCATTAAAAAATAGAACCTAATAATTTATAGCTCAAAAAGTTAGATTATAAGTCATATTTTCACATATCTCGATTTGCTTTTTATAAAGTATTGCCAAATCTTAAAAGTATGGTAGAGTCAGTGAGGTAACAAAAAGGCCAACATCCCGTCTTTAGTGACAGGATGCTGGAAAATGCAGAAGGGATATTTATATTATGAGAAAGTTCATTGCAAGTTTATCGGTGATCGCAATGTTTGCGATCGTGTCACCAACGACCTTTGCCTCAGAAGATGGTAAGGTCAAAAAATTCAAAATCGGGTCGGAAGACGCTAGTTTTGTCGCCAAAAACGGTGATGGTCCATCAGTCGGTATTCGAGTGAAGCCGAACACTGATCCGGCTAAGCAATCATCTGGAAAGTGGGTTGAGTTAACGGGATTCTTTTTCCCGAAACAGCCCACGGGAGAATGGCCGACCCTCATTCTTGAGATTGTCGGTTCGCCCGGGACTGAGTTTACAATCCAGACCTCAAGTAACTTGAGTTTCTGGGTTGAGCTCGACGGAGTTCATAAGTTTACAGGATCTTTGTCTGATGGAACCGGTATTGGTCAATTCCAGAAAGACCGGATAATAGCCCGTGCTCAATTCTTTAGAGTACGTCTTATACCATCTAGCAACTCTTCTTAGAAAGACTCTACGTGACAGTGGTCTGACCACTGTCAATGATGAGAACACACAAAGCGCAAAGGGCGTCCTATATATTAGGATGCCCTTTATTATTGTCTGATTTTACAAACTTTTTCTTTTTTTAATCACTAAAACATAGGCAACCAGGTTGCCTATGTTTTGAGTTTTTGAATCCTAAAAAATCGTTATTTAACAATATATTTTAAGCAATCCAATTTTAAAAATTTACCCAAAAATCGCTAAATTTTTAAAAATACAATCGAGAACAAAAAACACCTCGATCGACGACCGAGGTGTTTTTACTGTCAGCTTGCCCCATGGGAAAGAAGTGCCTTTCGGTTCGCCTCCACCTTATGTGTTACAACTTATATTTTGTAGTCATTTAAGCCCCGTTTGCAGAAGGCAAACGGGGCTTAATGTTTTATGCTACAAGCTAAATGTTACAAGCTTATGTTGTCTGTTATTTGAGCGTATCTATCTTTACCTTAAAAAATGGTTGTCGATGCCCGTTTTTCTTATTGTATCTACTCTTTGCCTTATATTTTACAACTGTGACCTTCTTCCCTTTCCCTATCTCTTCTATCGTACCTTCGACTCTGGCTTCGGAGATATAAGGAGTACCTATAGTTGTATCTGAGCCATTATCCACAAGCAATACTTTGTCAAAAACGACTTTGTCGCCTTCTTTGTGTTGCCCTTTTATTTTTTCTATAGAGACTACGTCTCCCACGGCAACCTTGTATTGTTTCCCACCTGTTTTTATAACTGCAAATTCCATATTAGCGCTATTCTACCCTAAACATACAAAAAAGCAAGTGTTTCCTGCCCGATAGCTCAGGAAAACACTTGCGATACAGAGATAATACTTCATCCTCCTTGATCTTTATCCTTTCTGTGGGTTGGATCTGGATTAAAGAATGGCGTTATCTTTTAATGAAGTATTACTCTCGTAGAGGTTAAAATATAAACAAAATTTTTAACTTTTGCAAGTTTTACTCATCTTTTTCGGGTTTGTCTAAAACAAGTTCTTCCACCTCAATCGAAGAATCGGTAATCCTCATAACATCTTTGTCTATTTTACGAAATTCCTTTCCAGATGAATTAAAATGGCTCACCGTGGTTGAAAGTGAATTACCAAGCTTCTTATGGTACTCCTCATATCTTTTCAAATGACTACCGAGCTCCCCTACTCTCTTTACTATATCTTTTGCTGTCTCTTCTATTTGCATCGCCTTAAGTCCTTGCAGAACGGTCTGCAAATACGCCAAAAACGATGTCGGCGATACAATAATGACTCGATACCTGCCGGCGGCTCTCTGAATCAAACTCTCAGTATCTTCTTTTAATGCCCCTATAGTGTTTACAAGAAGGTCGTAGTATATGGCCTCGTGAGGTATGAACATAAAGGCGAAGTCCACAGTTCCCTCTTCAGGTCGAATGTATTTAGCTGTCTCCTGAATTCTATTTTTGAGGTCATTTACAAAAGCTTTTTCAAGTCGCTCTTTCTCGATTGTACCTCCTTCTTTTATAAGTCGATTATAATTTTCGAGTGAGAATTTTGAGTCTATAGGTATCACCTTGTCTTTAACAAATACAGCCGCATCGACAATTGTCCCATCTGAAAATCCATATTGCATTTGATAGCTTCCTGGTGGCATAGTATTTTTTAGAAGAGTCTCAAGATAATATTCACCCACTACTCCGCGTTGTTTTGGATTCTTTAATATGTCTTGGAGTGATTGCAACTGATCAGCAAAAGATACAACCTGCTTATTGGTCTCATCGAGTTTGGTAAGACCACGAGTTACGTCTATAAGATTTTTGCCGACCTGCTCGTTTATTTCGTTTATAAGTCGTTTAGACTCGCTAAACTGATTTTGAATCGATTCGTTTACAAACTTATTGGTCTCACCCATTTTTGTATCAACAGTTCTCGATAATTCATTCATTTGACTAAGCAGAAGAGACAAACTTTTATCGGCACCGTCCGACTTGGGGTTCGATTTTCTGATAAGCACGATACCTATACCGGCAATAAGTGCGAGCATAAGCACAAATCCGACTATTAATATGACTATTGTTGGAGACATTTTTAATTAAGTAATATTAGAAGATACAACATCTCCCACATCATCATGATCTAATAGATTCTTCTTCGACTTGTCTTTTTTTTCTTCTTCTTTTTCTTCCTTAATTTTATTATCCTGCCATTGCTGGAGATTAGAAAAGCCGAAGAGCAAAAATACTATAGTACTTGCAAGCACCACTCCAAGCAGGTTTATAACAAAAAGCATTAACGCCCCAGAAAAAATCTCTCTTGAAAAAGGTGCTATGGAAACACTAATCCCGACCGCCGATAATGGGACAATAAGAGAAACTGAAAGAGCGATTGAAGGGAGCGCAATAGACGTACCCTTTCTCATCCAGGAATATGCCGCTACAATTCCCGAGAAAAAAGCGATAAGAAAGAGCCAAATATCAGGCCTTGAGGCGATAAGCATTTGCTCAGTAATATTATTCTCGTTTGTAAGGAATGTTATAACTATTGAAATTGCAAATACCAAAATACTACTCTTAAACAAAATAAGAGTCGCTCTCGTTATCGCCTTTTTACTTACAGTAGCAAGACCCATCCCGAGAGAGAGTACAGGAAACAGTATGGGGGTTATAATCATTCCAGCCATAATAATAACAGCATTTCCGAAGATAAGACCGAGTACCGTAATAAATGTACCGAAAAACAAAAATAAGTAATAGTCGGCATCGACACGACTCTCTTCAAGTAGCGTGTCTATTGTTTTTCTTTGCTCGAATATGTTGCTTAAAAATACCGATTTTGCCATATTGTTTTATTTTTAATACTATAATTATAATAGATTATAACAGGTAAACGAGTATTTTCCGATATCTAAAAAGCAGTGAACACAGTATACCGTATTGAGCTATTTTTTAAATGAATTGAATAATGCCATCCGCGCTT
>PCWC01000101.1 GCA_002787175.1 Parcubacteria group bacterium CG11_big_fil_rev_8_21_14_0_20_39_22
ACAAACCCTTTAATTCCTCGATATTTTGATTGTATTTTCATCTTGTGCCCATTTGGTTAATGAGTGCAATATGTATGTGAACTTAGTCAGGTGTCTAAGAACTGGTTTTAAGGGTATTTAATCTACTGCTTATATCAGTGCATTTTTGAAGTATTTTCTCGATATCGCCCTGATTACCTATTTTTTCTGCTTTTGACAACTTTTCCATAGTTTCTACAAACTCCTCCTTTAGGTACTGTTCTTCAAGCAAATTAAGAAGGTCCTGGATTTCTTTTAAAAGCACCGTATCATCTTGGTATAAAATCTCTGCCTTGAGGGAGAGGGCTTCTTTGTCCATTTTATACATCGCTTCAATTCTATCTCTATTTCTTTCCCCCGCTATCTTATTAAGACGTTCTTTAACCTCTGAGATGTCAATTACAGTATTTTCTTTTTGCTCCTGCGAGAAAATTATACCGGCTATTTTTGCTTCAATCGAATCGCTTCGAGATAAAACTTTTTTTTTGACGGGATTTTCTTTAGTGACTGGCTCTTCATAATTTTCTGTAATGCCTTTTAACTCCTCCCAGAGAGATTCTTCACGAATGTCACACTTAAATGAAAGAGATTTTACGTGTCGAGCCAGATCTATCGGACTCTTAATCATCTTTATAAGAGGCAAGATACTTTTTCGAACTTCCTTCGAAAAAGTATGAGGAGGAAGGTTTGATTGCAAAAGAGTATCAACATAAAAATCAACTATATATTTACTCTCTGAAATTACTTTCTTCCAAGACTTTTCATCTTGTTTTATAAGATCTGCCGGATCAAGACCATTTTCCAAGTGGGCGATTTTAACGTTTAGCCCCTGAGAGAGGGCAAGAGACACGGCACGCTTTGACGCCGATATTCCTGCTTTGTCTCCATCGAAAGCCATCAGTAGATTCTCAGTAAGACGTTTTATTTTTTCAAGGTGACCGGCCGTCAGAGCTGTTCCTGATGTCGCGACCGCATTTCTGTATCCAGCTTGGTGGCACATTATAAGATCGAACTGACCTTCAACCAACAGACAATAATCCTTTTTTCGTATATCCCCTTTCGCCCTGTCATAACCAAAAAGTATCGATGACTTGTCGAAGACTTCGGTCTCTGGAGAATTGACATATTTCGGCATTTCATTTTCGTCTTTGCTCATTTCTGGAAATATACGCCCAGAAAAAGCCACGATTCTGCCGGCACTGTCTGAAATTGGAAACATTATTCTGCGACGAAAGGTGTCATAATAAGTTGTCTCCACTCCTTTTTGTGTTTTCTTTATAAGACCTGCTGAAATTAGAGCGTCTACCGATATGCCACGCCCCGTTAAATACTCCATAAGTTCTCTCCAAGAATCAGGAGCATAGCCGATTCTAAAATCGATTATTGTCTCATCCTTTACTCCGCGACCCTTTAAGTATTCCTTGGCGGCACCGTTTGATTTCAATTTATTATCGAAAAAATTTGCCGCTTCTTCTAATACAGCGTAAAGTTTTTCCCTTTCTGTCTTTTCCTTTTGATTTTCAAACTTTAGTACCACTCCGGCACGATCTGCCAAAACTTTCAAAGAACCGAGAAAATCAAGACCTTCGAAATCTTCGACAAAACTAAATATATCCCCTTTCGCCCCACAACCGAAACAATAGAAACTACCCCTATCAGGCGATACAAAAAACGAAGGGGTTTTCTCGTTATGGAAAGGGCATCGGGCTTTGTAATTTGAACCAGATCCTTCAAGTTTTATATACGATCCAACCACATCGACAATAGATAGACGTTCTTTTATTTGTTCTACTGATGACTTCATTTAGATTTATATGGAACGTTACCCAATCTACCAACAATTACGTAGTATTTAACATATAACTTGTAACAGGAGAGGATAATTTACAATTCTCAATTTTCAAATAATTTTTAATTCCCGAATTTTCAAACAAAAACACTTTTGGTATCTTATTAGGTGAATTAGAAATTAGATGAATTCTTTCCCTTCTTTTCTTCCTAACAACTAAAACCTAAAAGCTAACACCTATTCTTACTCTTCAGATTCATCTCGCATTTTAGACCTGGCTTCTCTCTGGACTTCTTCTATAAGTTCGGCTTTAGCGCTCCCTTCAAATCCAGTACCAGCAGGAATAAGTCTTCCTATAATCACGTTCTCCATAAGACCAGTCAGAAGATCAGAATGCCCTCTTACTGCAGCATTTATAAGGACACGAGTAGTGTGTTGGAATGAAGCAGCTGAAAGAAAACTTTTCCTCGATAATGATACTTCTGATATTCCCATAACAAGCGGTGTAACCTTCGCCTCTTCTTTTCCAGCATCGTTAGAACGCTTGTTCTCCATATCAAGAATATATGAATCGACAATATCGCCGGCGGAAAGTCTGGTTCCTCCTGGATTTACAACTCTGCTACGAGAGAACATTTGACGCACTATGATTTCGATATGTTTTCTGGAAACGGTTTCCCCTTGAAGCTCATATGGCTTGGTAACTTCGTGAATTATATATTCTTGAGCCTTTGCTGGACCAGCATACTTGAAAAGCTCGTCAATATCGGCGGAACCGTCAGTCAAAATATCACCTTTTTCTACTTCATCACCCACTTTGACTAAAGCCATACGATTGTAGTGGACAGTGTACTCAACTTCCCCTTTCTTCTTGGTTTTCTGTTCTCCAACGTTAGGTAATATGGTTATAATTTTTTCTTTACCTTCTTCTCTTATACCACTTACGACACCAGAAACACGACTTACAACAGCAGGATTCTTTGGAGACCTTTTCTCAAATAGTTCCTCGACTCGAGGCAAACCTTGAGTGATGTCTCCTCCGACTGAAGCTGTACCTCCCGCATGGAAAGTACGCATTGTAAGCTGAGTTCCAGGCTCACCGATTGCTTGTCCCGCTACTGTACCGACAGCTTCTCCCAAATCAACCATTTCGTTCTTTCCAAGGTCAGTTCCGTAGCAGGAGCTACAGACTCCGCGAAGAGTTTTACAAGTAAGAGGTGATCTGATTTTGACGAAAGGTATATCTGATTCTTGAATTTTTTTGGCGTCGTCTTTGGTTATAAGATACCCCTTCTTAAACAAAACATTTCCTTTCTCGTCTGTCACATCAGCTGAAAGCACTCTACCTCTTATCGTCTTTGCCATAGTACCCTCGATTCCCATCGCTCCAACCTTCTCAACAGTCATTGACTCTTTGGTACCGCAATCTTTTTCGGTAACCATAACATCTTGAGCAACAACGAAAAGTTTTCGAGTAAGGTATCCAGCCTTGGCAGTGTTGAGAGCTGTGTCAGTAAGACCTTTACGAGATCCGTGAGTGGTAATAAAGTATTCAATTGGGGTAAGACCCTCTTTCATCGAAGATAGAATCGGAAATTCGATTGTCTCGCCAGCTGTGTTCTGGATAAGACCTTTCATTCCTGCCATTTGAGTTATCTGTGAGAACGAACCTCGAGCACCGGAATAAATCATATCGTAAACTGAACCCACAGGATCGAGAGTATCTGGCATAAGCTTTTCTATTTCGTTCTTGGCTCCGTGCCAAATTTCTATATTTTTCCTCATTCTCTCCTCAGCGGACAACAAGCCGTCATTGTAGTAATTCTGTAATTCTTCTGCTTGCTTACTTGCCCTTTCAACAACTCCCTTTTTAGCATCAGGTATCTTTACATCGTCGATTCCCCAAGTGATACCGGAATAGGTAGCGTATTTAAATCCGAACGACTTAATCCTATCCATAATAGTCGGTATTTCCCTTATACCATACTTGTTTGTAAGGTCATCAACCAAAGCTGCCATTTTCTTTCTTTCTATTTCGTGATTTTGATAAGGGTAGTCGTCAGGCAAGACACTATTAAACAAGAGTCTTCCGACTGAAGTCTCAAAAGCTTGACCTTTGAATTCCTCATATTTAACTCTGTCACTGCCTCGAACTTTTATCTTGGCTCTAAAATCAACCTCACCGAAATCAAAAGCGGTAATAGCGTTGTTAGGTGACGAGAAAATTTTTCCTTCACCTTTCGCTCCTGGAACTATCTTTGTCATCCAGTAACATCCGAGCACGATATCAAGCATCTTGGCACTGATTATCGGATCGCCACTTCCAGGCTTAAGAATATTTTTGTCTGAAGCAATAATTTCACGCGCTTCAGCCTGAGCTTCAAGTGAAAGTGGCACGTGTACAGCCATTTGGTCTCCGTCGAAGTCGGCATTGAAAGCGGTACAAACTAAAGGATGGACCTGGATTGCATTACCTTCGATCAAAATCGGTCTAAATGCCTGAATACCAAGACGGTGAAGTGTTGGCGCTCGGTTTAGGAGGACGTATTTGTCTTTAATCACATCCTCAAGAATTGCCCAGACTTCTGATGCGTCTTCATCAATGAGACGTCCAGCTCCACGAATATTGTAAGCAAGTTCTTTTTCCAAAAGTCCGCCTATAACAAACGGTCTAAATAATTCGAGTGCCATATGCTTTGGCAAACCACATTGGTCAAGATGAAGATCCGGACCAACGACGATGACCGACCTACCTGAATAATCGACTCGTTTTCCGAGAAGATTTTGTCTAAATAGACCTCGCTTACCCTTGAGGTTATCAGCCAAAGATTTAAGAGGACGTCTTTGAGCTTGGGACCGAGCTCCTGATGATGTCGAGCCGTGTCTGATTGAGTTATCTATAAGCGAATCAACCGCTTCTTGCAAAATTCTTTTTTCATTTCGTAAAATAACATCAGGTGCTTTGATTTCAAGCAATTTCTTAAGTCGGTTATTTCTGTTTATAACCCTTCTATAAAGGTCATTCACATCAGAAGTAGCGTACCGTCCACCATCGAGCGGAACCATAGGACGAAGAGCTGGCGGTATAATCGGTATAGTCGTAAAGAACATCCATTCAGGACGAACTCCAGATGAAATCATTGACCTTATAAGCGACAATCGTTTATTTATTTTTTCTTTTTCAAGTGATCCTGCTTTTTCATAAATAGCTTCCAAATCCTTCGCAAGCTTCGATAGATCCAAGTTTTTACAAATATCGTAAATAGCTTCTGCTCCAATTCCCGCCTCAAACAAGGTTCCGTATTTTAGTGAATAATTGTGATAAGCAACCTCATCGATTACCGCACCTTCTACGATACCCTCAAGCTCTCTCTTTGCTGCGAGCAATTTCTCTTTCAAAGCTTCCTTCGAACGCTCGTCTGAAAGGGTCTTAAGTTTACTCTTGTATTCACCGTCGATTTCTTTCATTATACGGTCTCTCTCATCTGACGATACCTTGGTGATAATATAACCAGCAAAATACACAACCTTTTCAAGTTCAGCAGTTGACATGCCAAGAACAAGACCGAGTCTCGAAGGCATGCTTCTTAGAAACCAAATATGTGTTACAGGAGTAGCAAGATCTATATGCCCCATACGTTGCCTACGAACAATCGATCTCGTAAGTTCGACTCCACATTTCTCACAAATTATCCCTTTGTATCTAATACCTCGGTATTTACCGCAATAACATTCAAAATCTTTATCCGGACCAAATATTTTCTCGTCAAAGAGACCACTCTTTTCAGAACGCTGGGTTCTATAGTTTATGGTTTCAGGTTTTGTGACTTCTCCATTTGACCATTCTTTAATCCTTGTTGGTGAAGCGAGTTTTAAAGTGATCGAAGAGAAATCATTTAGGTTTGTTGTGTTTTTCATAATTGATTTGAAAATAGTTAAATTTATTCGGTCTCCTCGACCTCTTCTTTTGTAACAGACTTTGTATCCGACCTTTTTTGATCCTTAACATAACCCTGTTCTGAGTCGAGCTCGACATCAAGACCCAGTCCTCGCATATTGCTTAGAAGTACGCTAAACGAAGCCGGAACATTTGACTCTCGTATCGGCTCGCCCTTTACTATGGAATCAAAAGCACTTGCCCTACCTTGAATATCATCGGATTTTATTGTAAGCATCTCACGCAAAGTATAAGCAGCCCCGTAACCGAGTAGTGCCCAGACTTCCATTTCTCCAAATCGCTGTCCTCCACCTTGTGCTTTTCCTCCAAGAGGTTGCTGAGTAATAAGAGAGTAAGGACCAATTGAACGCATATGTATCTTGTCTTCACCCATGTGGTGAAGTTTCAATATATACATATAACCGACTGCTACATCTTGATCAAACGACACTCCGGTACGGCCGTCATAGAGTTTCATTTTCCCATCTCGATTGTATCCAGCTTTTTCAAGCTCATCTTTAATTTCATCTCCTGTAGCTCCAGCAAACGGAGGTACGATTGCTTGATATCCGAGAGTACCCGCAGCGAGTCCGAGATGGAGTTCAAGTATCTGTCCAAGGTTCATACGGGAAGGAACTCCGAGAGGAGTAAGGATAATATCGACAGGTCGACCGTCTTCCATATAAGGCATATCTTCTTCAGGCAAAATCCTTGATATAACACCCTTGTTTCCGTGTCGACCAGCAAGTTTATCTCCCACCGATATAGCACGGACTTCCGCCACTTCTATGTGAATTCTTTTTATAATTCCAGATTCAAGTTTGTCACCGTTTTCACGAGAGAATACTTTTACTCCGATAATTCGACCCCGCTTTCCGTTTCCCATTCTTTTTGAAGTGTCTTTGACATCACGAGCTTTTTCACCGAAGAGTGACCTAAGAAGTCTCTCTTCAGGAGTAAGTTGGGTTTCGCCTTTTGGAGTAATTTTTCCAACCAAGATATCTCCCGGTCTTACTTCAGCTCCAATTCGTACAACCCCCTCTTCATCAAGATTCTTGAGTTTACCTTCACCAACATTAGGAATATCATGAGTGGTAACTTCCGGACCTAATTTAGTATCCCGAACATTGACCACAAACTCTTCGATATGAACACTCGAGAATTTGCTTTCCTTTACCAATTTTTCGGAAACGATAATAGCGTCTTCGTAGTTTGCTCCAGACCATGACATAAAGGCAACAAGAATATTTTGTCCAAGTGCCATTTGTCCTCCGACGCTCGACGAAGTATCCGCCATCAAATCTCCCCTCTTTACCTCTTCACCAATCTTTACAACCGGTCGCTGATGAAAAGCAGTGAAACCATTGGTACGAGAAAAATTAACGAGTGGATATTCTTGTTCTTTACCTTTTGAATTTTTGACCTTAATAAGGCTTGCATCAACAAAACTTACAGTTCCCGCTTCTTCGGCTAGAATAAGTCGTCCAGAATCTTTTGCTGCTTTTCCTTCAATACCTGTTGCCACAAATGGTGCTTCTGGAACGATGGAAGGAGTAGCTTGTTTTTGCATATTCGAACCCATAAGCGCACGGTTCGCGTCATCGTGGTTTAGGAAAGGGATCATAGAAGTCGCTATCGAAAATGCCTGGTTTGTGGCGACGTCGATATAATCGACTTCATCTTTAGAAATTACACCCGGCTTGCCCTTAATTCGGACCTCAACCATATCATCCAAAATATTGCCATCTTTGTCATATTCGATAGAAGCGTGGGCGATTTTGTATTTCTCTTCCTCAAGAGCGTTAAGATACTCGATTTCTTTGGTTATCTTTCCTTTTTGAACTTTAGCATAAGGAGTTTCAACCATTCCGAAGTCATTGATAGCGGCGTGAGTCGCCATATGCAAAATAAGACCGATGTTTGGACCTTCAGGAGTATGTATAGGACAAAGTCTTCCGTAATGACTCGGGTGCACGTCACGCACCTCAAAACCTGCACGCTCTCGCGTAAGACCTCCCGGACCAAGAGCAGATAAGATTCGAAGATGCTCGACTTCCGCCAAGATATTTTCTTGAGCCATAAACTGCGAAAGCTGGTTGGTCGTGAAGAATTCTTTAATTCTCGCCTGCAAAGGCTTTGGTGACACAAAGTTTACCGGCAAAGAAATATCAGGATCGACAGTAGACATTCTGTCTTGAATATTTCTTTTGATTTGTGACATTCCGACTCGAATTTTTTGCTGAAGCATTTCGCCGACAAAGCGTACTCGTCTCGATCCCAAGTGGTCGATATCATCTTCCACCGAATCAGGAGTAACATTTAGAGTTATTATGTGATTTATTATGACAACAATGTCTTCAAGTGATATTGTTCTACGATCACCATCTTTGTCGTCTGATTTCAAATTAAATCTTTTGTTGAATCTAAAACGTCCGACTTTCGATAAATCGTACCGGTCTCCACTGAAAACAGAATCTATAAACTCCCGTGCGTTTTCGACTGAACCGATTTCACCATCACGGAGTCTTTTATGGATTTCAAGATATGATTCATCGATATTTGTGGCGTGATCTTTGGCGATGGTAGCATCGATGAAAGGCTTAGCCTCCTCATTTTTTGAAAATTCCTTGTAAATCGCTTCATTTGTATTAGCACCTAAAACCCTAAGCAGTGATGAAAGTGCGAATTTTCGTTTTCGATCAATACGGACATAAATAGCTTTATCAGAATCGGTTTCAATCTCTATCCAAGCACCACGAGACGGAATAATTTTGGCACCGAAATACTTTTTACCTTTGATTTCTTGAGAGGTGAAAAATATTCCGAATGACCTCGCAAGCTGAGGCACTACAACTCTTTCGATTCCAGATATCACAAAAGTTCCGTGACTGGTCATCATCGGCATCTCGCTCAAGAATATTTCTTGCTCCTTTACAGAATCGGTCATCTTGTTCTTAAGCCGAACCGTAGCCTTAAGAGACCCTTCGTATGAGAGCTTATTGATCTTTGCATAGTGCTCGTTGTACTTCGGTTCATCAAGGCTGAAGTCTACGAAACTAAATTCGAACTTTTTTTCAGAATAATCTTTGATCGAAGAAAATTCTTTAAACACTTCTTTTATACCTTCCTTTATAAGCCACTTATATGAAGTTACCTGCGGCTCCACAAGATTAGGCAAATCACAGAGAGGTTCTTTAAACTTGCCGAAAACTTTTTGAGGCAGGTTCTTATTGGCGAAGTCAATCTTGTCGTTTCCTTGTTTTAAACTCATATATTTAATCGATTATTAAAATTCTTAAAACTATTCGAAAATCACAGGCAAAGTAACCTAAAATTTAAAACCTGTCTCCAGTCTAACCCTGATAGAAGAGTGCTTAATCCGCGCCTCTTCACTACACGATGAGACTGAAAGAAGGTTTTTAGGTAATACGCAAAAAGGCGCTATTTGGTAAACCCTTGTAGCGTCTTTCGTATCCTCCTTTTAATTAGTGTTATTTTGCAAGATAAGGTGCAGTATTAAAATCTGCTAAATAAAGAAACATCAGCCGTAACTCACTCTTGCGTTCTTGAAGAGTAGTATAACGTATTAAAATCTAATGTCAACCAATTGTACAGTTAACCTTATGGGGTGACAAATATGATAGATTGGGGTGACAGTAGTTAACTATCAATATTTAACAAGGTGCAAGCCTTAAAAGCATAT
>PCWC01000081.1 GCA_002787175.1 Parcubacteria group bacterium CG11_big_fil_rev_8_21_14_0_20_39_22
AATTTCTTGATTTTACTTTTTCCTAATCGAGCTTTTCTTTTCAACATATTCTCTAGTTTAGCATGTGTTAGCTAGTCTAGAGCCTATTCTTTTGTATGACTGAAAACACAGAAACAAAAACCAAAGAACAAGTTGAAGGCCTCTTTGAAGCAGGTGCTCAATATGCATTTTCACGAGCACGGAGACATCCAAGTGCGCAACGTTTTCTCTTTGGACAAAAGAACCGAACAGAGCTTTTTGATCTTGAACAGACAGTGTCTGCTCTTGAAAAAGCAAAGGCATTTGTTACCACACTTGCACAATCAGGAAAACAAATTCTCTTTATCTCAAGTAAGCCTATTGCACGAGATGCAATTCGCTCAGCTTCAGAACGTATCAATCAGCCATTTGTTGCTGGACGATTTATTGGTGGCACATTAACTAACTTCGCACAGATTCAGAAGCGTGTTGCACGTCTTGAAAAACTCACACATGATAAAGAAGTTGGTGAACTTTCAAAATATACAAAACGAGAACGATTATTGATTGATCGTGACATTGAAAAGCTTGAAGATAGATTTGGTGGTTTGGCTGGTATGAAAAGTCTTCCTGGCGCACTCTTTGTGATTGATGCACGTGAAGAAGAAATCGCAGTACGTGAAGCACAGGCACTCGGCATTCCTGTTGTGAGTCTTTCTGGTTCTGATTGCAATATGGATATCATTACCTATGCAATCCCTGGAAATGATGTTGCACGAGCAAGTATTAAATATGTTACAGAAGCAATTGCTGACGCATATAGTGAAGGTAAAAAAAGTGAATAAAATTTTTATCATGGGAATTAGTATTGAACAAGTAAAAAAATTACGTGATCAAACCAGTGTTTCTATTATGCAGTGCAAAAAGGCACTCGAAGAAGCTAATGGTGATGAAGAGAAAGCTCTTATTCTTTTGAAGAAGAAGAGTAGTGATATTGCTGCAAAAAAAGCTGACCGAGAACTTGGTGCAGGAGCTGTTGGATCATATGTACATAGCACAGGCACTATCGGTGCTATGGTGCTTCTTGCATGTGAGACGGACTTTGTGGCAAAGAATGAAGAATTTACTGCGCTTGCACATGATATTGCAATGCAGGTAGCTGCAATGGTACCATCATATATTACTGTAGAAGAGATTCCCACATCTGATAAAGAAAAAGCATCTCTTACATTTGCTGAAGAAGTTGCAGGGAAGCCAGATGAATTAAAAGCACAAATACTTTCAGGAAAGGTAGATGCTTATTTCAAAGACCAAGTCCTTATGACACAATCTTTCTTTAAAGATTCAAAAAAGACCATTGCTGACCTCATTACTGAAGCAACACAAAAATTTGGAGAACGTATTGCAGTAAGTAGTATGTCTCGCATCGCAGTCGGTGACTAATGTGTCGTTTTTATGTCTGCACCATTTTTCTTTTATACATTTCTCTCTATACTCTTTTTCTTCCTTGTCTTTAAGACATGGGAGTTGTATCGTGGTGCGATGATTAAAGAGGAGTGGCGTACGAAGTTTGATCATACGTGTCAAACATATGCACAGCATATATATCGTGAAATGCAGAAGAAGATACAGAAACTTTTTCGTATTATTGTGATGAGCGCGCGTTATATTTATTATCGACTTGGTATTGAGATTCACACGTTTGTAGAGAAATTATTAACACTATGGCTTGAATCATTGCGTAAGCGCTCAATTGTGCACCGACATACAGAATCAAGCTATCTGCGAGATATTAGCGAACATAAAGACGGATTACATAAAACACTTGAGTAATTTATCCAAAACGGGTACTATTTACGATACGCGTAAATAGTACTAGCTACTAGTGCCTAGTTACTAGTTTGCCACCTTAGCTGTCTTGGCAGAAAGCAAGAGTTGGCACAGAAAGATAGCGTTTTGAAAATAGAATATTAAATTATTATGCCACCTTAGCTCAGTTGGTAGAGCAACGGTTTTGTAAACCGTAGGTCGTCAGTTCGAATCTGACAGGTGGCTCCCTTATGAAACTTTCGGGTTTGGAATTAACAAAGGAGTGGGCGACACGAAGTGTCGCCCACGCTGTTTCGCCTGAATTCGCA
>PCWC01000088.1 GCA_002787175.1 Parcubacteria group bacterium CG11_big_fil_rev_8_21_14_0_20_39_22
GTTTAGCTTCAAGTGTTGCTCCGAGTGAAGAAAAACTAAAGCATATTTTATGAAAATATCCCTACGTTTGTGTACCTTATGCCGACATCCTCCCTTTTCTCATTTCGGAATTCTCCCTTTCCCAAAGGGAGGGGACCGCTTGCGGTGAGGGATTTTCTTTCTCCTACTCTTCACAGATCTTCTCGTGTTAAATGTTATACGCTAAACGTTACATTACTAATCCTAAAGCTGTTATCTTCCTAACAGCTATTTTTGACTCCGGCAAACGGGTCTTATTCTCCCTTTATCAAAGGGAGCACCCAGCACTTTCCGAAAGTGCTGGGGAGGGATTTTTTCTCCTTTCTCCTCTTTCTTTTTCTCCCCTAAAAGCTAACACCTAAAAGCTATTTTCTCTTCCTAACAACTAACACCTACCAACTAAAACCTAACAACTATTACATCTCGCTGTAGTTACTATTTCTCCAAAATTATATCTATTATATCTTCCACTAAGTCTTGTGGGAAAGCACCTCCTAAAGTTACTTGCCTACCTTCGTCAATAACCGAAATCGGATCTGAGGATCCCGGAGGTAGTTGGGCTAAAATAGCATTATTTATCTCCAGCAAAGAATCTATTTGTTTATCGTTTAAGGTTTCGGCACTTATGATTACACTGAAAGGGGTACCTCTTCCTCCTGCGTCTATCGCATCTTGTTTTTGAGCCTCAATAATATCTTTTCCTGTATTTTCCTCTATACAGTTTGCAAATGCCTCTTTGTCAAAACCGAGCTCTCCGGCAATCTCTGGAAGTAATTTAAGATCGAGACCGTCATTTGATGGCGTTATTTCATAAATCCTATCAGTATATGCCCAAAAAGAAGCATTGCCTCCGAATTTTGCCGCACACTCAGTAGCTTGTGCCTCACGGGTCGCTTTGCGATGAAGTGATTCAATAGGGAAGTGTCGGTAAACCCATGCTACATCACCATCTTTGCCGTAGGAATCGAGTACCGCTTTCATTGTGTCATGAAATCGTTTACAGAAAGGACACTCAAGGTCAGAGTATTCTACCAATATCGCCTTAGCATTAGGGTTACCTCTTATGTGGTCCTGTTCGGATACTGCTGGTATTGGCTTGTCATCTCGCACAATTCTTACTCCGGTGGCATTTGTGTCGGTCGGGTTGCCGTTTTGTGAAAAAGAACCCTGTGAGAAAAATATAGCTCCGGCAATTATAATTCCGGCAACTATTATGGCGACCGGTACCGTAATATTTTGTTGACCTGTCGTGTTGTTTGGTTGTGTGTCCATTTTGTCCATAAATTTATATTATAATTATATCGTCACCATTCAAGTCTAACTCGAATACATTAAAACGGCAAAGTGTGAGTCATTGCAGAATCCTCCTTGCTTTCCCAATGGCTCGTGTCTATCGGAATACTCTTTATCTGGAATCCTTCTTTGTACTTAAGTTCCCCGTTTTTAAGTGCAAAATCATAGACCTCTTTTGTAATCCTTACATCCTCGATACAATAATCGGCAACCTTTTGTTTCTCGCCTTTTCGCCACCAAGTCACGGCTTCAAGTCCGTGCCCGGTCTTTTTCTTATCAAGTGTCGCTTCAGCTATGGTGTCGAGTTTTATGCGCCTACCGAGAGATTGCTTTATTTCTTTAAGGAGATCTATATGTTTTATTCTTGATAAATCGCCGTGGTAGTACTTATTCAAAAGAGGAAGATCAAAATGTTCGCTATTGAAGCCAATGATAACGTCGGCTTTTTCCAGTTTCGGCCAGAGTTTCGGTAGCTCTTCTTGAAAATAGCTTGTGTACTTATCCTCTTCAAAATCATAAACAGCAATAACAGAAAGATCGAGCAGACTCGGGTCATTCTTACCCACGTCAGAGAAAATGTTTGATGTTTCAATGTCGAATACTATTTTTTTCATACAAAATTTCGTTGGAAAATACTGAAGTAAGATTAATTAGCTTTCACCTTTAGACCGTGTGTTTCCAGGAAATCTCTTATGGTAATATCTCCCATGCCAAAACCTACTGCTGGTACAGGCTCCACATCAAATATTTCAAGAAGATTATCATAGCGTCCGCCACCAAAAAGAGACCTTTTGTTTTCGGGGCTTTGATCAAAAACTTCAAAAACCATATCAGTGTAATAATCAAAACCTCGAACAATAGATGGATCAAAAACCGTGTTTTCTATACCCTTATCAGAAAGCGCCTTTCTTATGTTGGCTGTTTTTTCGTTTTCTTCAATTTCAAAATCACCACCAAGTTCTTTCAATTTTGCCATCCGCTCTTCTTCGGGCAATTTTCCTTTTCGGTCAATTAGGTAAGCTATCTCTTTTCTATTTTTGTTATCGTTCATACCACGTTTTGAGAGTTCATCCTCGAGTGCCTTTCTGCTACCTATCTTTATCAAGAAGTCATCATCTTTTGCCCCAAAACTTTTCATTACAGAGTGAGCTAATGAGATTATTTCTATATCGCCTTCTATACCTCCGACTCCTAACAAATCGCAATTTAACTGCCAGTGCTCTCTCCTTCGTCCACGTTGTGGGCGTTCATACCTAAAAAGGTTGGGAATTGAAAACCATCTTAACGGGAACTTTAAGGATTTCCTCTTTCCGGCGACCATCCTCGCGAGTGTCGGTGTCATTTCTGGACGAAGTGCAACCTCACGATCTCCTCGGTCAGTGAAGGTAAACATTTGTTCATTTACTATCTCTTGTCCACTTTTAGACCTATAGATTTCTGCCGGCTCAAGGATCGAAGCTCCGTATTCCTCGTAGCCCTCTTTTTTTGCTGTTTCTCGCCAAGTATCAAAGATATAATTCTGGATCGCCATATCTTCAGGGAAAAAGTCCCTGACTCCTTTGTAGCATTCGGTTGAGAGCTTTTCGTTTTTGTTTTCTTCGGTATTCATAGGGAGTATTGTAACGAAAATAAGGGTTATCTTCAAGCGAAATAGCTGTTAGGTTGCCTTCCCGATGGTCGGGAGTAGGCGGGCTTTTAGCTGTTAGGAAGAAAGAGGGGGATAATTAAGCTAATTCATCTAATAAATGCTAAAAGTGTTTTCTTTTGGAAATTAAAAATTTGGGCATTATTTAAAAATTCAAAAATTACAAAATTAAAAATTATATTCTCCTAAAACCTATTCTCATTCCTTTCTCCCCTAACACCTAACACCTAAAACCTATCCTGCTCTCGACTTTTTCCTAAAACTTAACACCTAAAAGCTAACATCTAAAACCTATCCTATGTTATCCTTTCCCTATGAAAAACGTCTTTGCAGTTTATAAAAAACGGGGTGAGACTCCACTTGAATGCTTGGAGAGATTTAGAGATTTAAATCCCAAATACAAAGATGAAAAAATGACTTATGCTGGTCGGCTTGATCCGCTTGCCGAGGGGGTTCTTATTTTACTTGCGGGCGACAGTTGTTTGGAAAAGGAGTATTTTTTAAATTTACCCAAAACTTATGAAATCGTGGTGCTTTTTGGTACCGCTACAGACACTGCCGACTTACTCGGACTTGTTACAAAAAAAGACCGACTTGCTTCAGAGAACCTGCATCCGAAAGAAATTCTGCTTGAGTCAGAAAAAATAATAGGAACTCATAACTTGCCGTACCCGATATTTTCGTCAAAAACAGTCGAAGGTAAACCCCTTTTTGCTTGGGCAAGAGAAGGGAAGAGTGAAGACATTACTTTGCCCAAACGAGATATGCGTATTTTTAGTTCCGAGCTTGTGAAGGTCGGTAAGATAAATTCTGATGATTTGGAAAAAGCCGTGTTTGAGGCAACTCACATAGTAAATGGTGATTTTCGTCAGGAGGAAATAAGAGAGAAATGGCAAAAGGAGTTGGCAGATGAGGAAGGATTTTTTACTACAGCCAACATAACAATATCGTGCGCAAGCGGTAGTTATATGAGAAGCATAGCCGAGCTTCTGGGAGATCGTCTGGGACTTCCTGCACTTGCGTTTTCGATTGTCCGCACCAAGGTTGGTGATTACGGTATCTAACTATAATCAAGTGCCATACTTAGAACCTATCTCCAATCTCACCACGATAAGATAGGAGGTATGCCATATGTTAAGAGTGCGTTGCTTGTAAGCAACGCACTCCGTGGTCTGAGATCATTGATTCATCCTTCTACTTCTTTATAGTTCTCCATATAAAGATGGACAGAATCACAGTGACAACAGACGCCACGACCAACCACATTCTCGGTCTTAAAAATACAAGAGCGATGAGTGTGGCTAAAACAAAGAACCAGAAGCGGAAACCTTTTCTAAAAGTCTCGTCGCTTTTTGGTTGTAAAATTTCTCCATATTTTTCTGGCATTATTCCTCCAAGGTTCAAGTTTATGTTAAGAGCCAATCTCCAATCTCACCACGATAGGAAAAAAATACACTCCGTGTCTCGTTTCGCATATAATTTTTCTCAAATTCGGCTGCAAATTGTCTATTTTTCGTCACCGTATCTGGATATGGCTCCTCAAACTATCCAATTTTCGCACAAATTTGAGCAAAATTACTTATGCGATGAGATTGGAGATCGGCTCTAAAGTACCAAGGATTGAATATGTTGTCAAAAGGTGTAATCTATATATTGATCTTATGAAAAAAGTCCCACCAAAAATTCCCAAATCTCCAGGTGTTTATTTCTTTTTAGGTAGACGCAAGGAAGTTTTGTATATAGGAAAAGCGACTTCGCTCCAAAGTAGGGTGCGAAGCTATTTTGGCAAAGGACTTTCGGACACTCGAAATGTCGGAATAGTGAAGATGGTAGAAGAAGCAAAAGATCTGGAATGGAAGGAAACCGACTCGGTTATCGAAGCTCTGCTTCTTGAAGCGGATCTAATAAAAAAGTTTCAGCCCAAGTACAATGTTCGAGAAAAAGATGATAAAAGCTTCAATTGTATTGTTATTACAGAAGAAGATTTTCCTCGGATTTTGACAGTTCGCAAAAAGGATATATATGGAAATTCTGCCAAAATATTGGGAGAGACAATACCGCTTAGGTCTGTTTACGGACCTTTTACTATGGGTGTTGCAGTTCGTGATGTGCTTAAAATAGTACGCAGAATATTTCCTTTTAGAGATTCGAAATGTCAGCCCTTTCAAGGTAAACCCTGTTTTAATCGTCAAATTGGTCTCTGTCCAGGTGTTTGCACTGGTGAGGTAGGGAAGGGGAATTATAAGAGAGCAATACGTAATATAGAGCTTTTCTTTGAGGGTAAGAAGAAAGAGCTGTCCCGCAAACTTGAAAACCAAATGAAAAAGGATGCAAGGAATCAAGAATTTGAAAAAGCGGCTATCGCAAAAAAGGAACTTTATTCACTAAACCATATCCAAGACGTAGCACTTATAAAAGATGACGGGAAGCTCAAATTGGGGGAAGACAAAGAGTTTAAAATCGAGGCATACGACGTCGCTCACTTCTCTGGCACTGGAGCAGTGGGAGTTATGGTGGCAGTTGAGGGTGTATTTCCAGACAAAGGGCAGTATCGGATGTTTAATATAAAGGAAGCGAAAGGAGGTGATGATATCGGGTCGCTTGCCGAGATTTTACGCCGACGACTTGCACACGATGAATGGAAAATACCCGACCTTATAGTTTGCGATGGTGATGACCGAATTAAAAAAATGGCGGAAGAAATTTTGAAAGATAGAGGTTTCAAGGTTCCCGTTGTCTCGGTGGTAAAAGATGTTCGGCATAAACCAAAAGATATAATAGGCGAGGACAAAATCAGAGAAAAATACAAAAAAGAAATATTACTTTCAAACGCCGAAGCCCACCGCTTCGCACTCTCTTTCCAACGCAAGAAAAGAAGGATAAATAGTCTATAAAGCCGAAAGTCTATAACGCCGAAAAAAAGCTTTAAGGTAAGCAACCAAGTTGACCCCATTATAATAATTTTAAATTTACCCCACACCTTTCGTGGTGAAGATGCTCTGCGGTAACAAATAAAGTCCATTTCGCGAAAAGTGCGGGGTTTTAAAAATTAAAAATTAGCGATAAGTACATTGTGTGCGTAGGTTGGACTCGTGTATAATATCCTTATGACCAAATCTTATTCCATAGGGGTTCTCCGTGGTGGACCTTCAAGCGAGTATGAAGTCTCGCTTAAAAGTGGAGCTTCGATTCTGAAAAATATCCGAGACCATCACAAGGTATTCGATATACTTATCGACAAAGAGGGGACCTGGCATCATCACGGTTCTCCAAAACGTCCGGAACATATATTTCCCCATATCGACCTTTTTATAAACGCGATGCACGGAGAGTACGGGGAAGACGGCACTGTTCAGAAAATTTTAGACACTCATGGTATCTCATATACAGGGACACGTTCTTTTCCTTCAAGAGTAGCTATGAATAAGGCCTTAACCAAAAAAGTCCTCGAAAATGAAGGAATCAAAACACCTGTTTACAAGGTCTTGCACAAGAGTGATCTTAGTTACAATGCGTTGATAGAATTTTTCAGGACTTTTCCTCACCCGATGGTGATAAAGCCGATAGGATCGGGGTCTTCCGTCGGAGTTTTTATAGTTAGGACATTTACCGAACTTGAGAACGCTCTTTTAAATGTTTTCGCTTATTCTCCTACAGTTATGGTTGAAGAATACATACCAGGCAAAGAGGCGACTTGTGGCGTAATCGATAATTTTCGAGAAAAAGATATATACGTCCTACCTCCCATAGAAATACGTCCTGCACCTGGTGCGACTTTCTTCGACTATGAGGCGAAGTATGGAGGTAAGTCTGAAGAGGTGTGTCCGGGCAATTTTACTGCAGAAGAGACAAAGGAGTTGCAAGAAATATCAGCTCGAGCTCACAAGGCACTTGATTTAAGACATTATTCCCGTTCTGATTTCATAATCCATCCGAGACGCGGCATCTATTTCCTTGAGACAAATACTTTGCCCGGGATGACAACTGAATCCCTTTTTCCCAAAGCCCTGTCAGCGGTCGGAGTATCGCTCAGCGACTTTTTAGAGCATCTTATAGAACTTTCGATGCGAAGATAAAAATTAGATCAAACTCGCCTGTACCAAATGCACGGGCTACAGATTTATTTTTGAAAAATCAGTGGCTATCTCAAAATCATTTCTAATAGTTGTGGAAATTCTTCCGTTCCCATATCGCCAAGTGTGTAATGTCCGTGTCCTTTCAATTCGATAACCGTTCCGCCGAGTGCTTGGTGAAAAATTTTCAAACTTTCCTTTCCATCGGCTTCCTCATCATCAGCAGTAAAAAACACGATTTCACCTACTCTTGATTTTATATCCTGATCAATCTGATAGGTGTAAAATTCTTTTACGGTGCTGTCTTCCTTGTTAGGGATTTTCCATGGAGCGATGAGAACAAGTTTGAAAACTTTTTTCTTTGTTTCTCCAAGCCAACGAACCAAAAAAGAAGAACCGCAACTATGTCCGACTAAAATCGTGTTTTCATTGACTTCATACTTTTCAAATTCTGCTTTAAATTTCTGATAGTTCGATTCCCACGGATCTGGCATAAGTGGTGTTTCTGTTTTTATCCCTGATGCAATAAGATTTTTCTTGAGCCAGGGAATCCAATGCTTGTCATAGGTTCTTGTATCTGGGTTCATCGCTTTTTCGACATTTGAAGGGCAGCCATGAATGATTATGCAGTTTAATCTATCAAGCGAATTTTGTTTTTCTGTATGCATAATTTTTGTTTTCCCTATATCTTCCATAACTATTTCAGCACTTCGTACTTCAGGGTTACGATTCCACGTCCTGACTTTTTAACAGAAACTAATTTTATATTTACTTTAAAATTCTCAGGTGCAAACAACGGTATCCCTTTGCCTACAAAGACAGGTTCTAAGTTTAGCATTATTTCGTCTAACAAGTTTGTTTTCGCAAAAGAAGAATTGATACTCGCTCCTCCGGTAACCAATGCTCTTTCGAATCCTTTTTCGGAAAGCTTTGCGAGTGCGTCTTGAGGTGAGTTTGCGAGAGTGTACCCACCGTCTAATTTGAAATTCCTGTCTTGCGAGATGACTATTTTCTCTACGCCAATTAAATCATCAAAATTGTACCCGCCGTCCCATTTTTTGACGGCTTCGTAGGTTTTCCTACCTACAATAAAATTCCCAACTTCTCTTGCAAGTTCGCAAAACATTTCCCAATTTTCATGTGACAAAAATTCCTCGTCGCCTGTTTCAGTAGCAATCATCCCATTTAGACTTGTAGCCATGTATAAGGTTACTTTCATAGTTTTATTTTACAGCAGAATAAAAATCAGTGCAATTTTTATCGAATATCATTATCATTTATTCAAAGTAACCCCTGGATTTTCGATTGGCCTTGTAAGGTTTTTGACATCCTCGGAATCTGTAAAGAAAATACCCACATTGGGTTGAAGGGTATAGAGCGTTATGTGAGTAGGCGGATATTCCAGGTTTAAATCGTACTTCTTGTTTATGAAGTCAAAAAACTTATCCAAATTAGATATATCGCACATTACAACCATGCTCCTTTTTTCATCTTCTTCGACAAATTTGAATTCATCTCTGTATCTTATTAAGTCCACTTTGTTTTCTTTTGTAAAATTGCAAAAATCGGTGATTACTTTCTCCAGGAAATCAGTCTCTTTTATATTTATATTGTTTTTTTCTATAATTTTTCCAACACAAACTAAACTAACATGAAATGAGTCTTTTAGGAAAAGTTTATATCTTTCAACCTCAATTTCTTCGGGTAGTTTGTCGAAAGACACAGGTAGCCCCAATGTATCTTTTTTCAGACCTCCAACTTCATATTTTTCTCCATTACAGATATATTCTTTTGACATAGGTGGATTATATCAAATCTTTTGACTATATAAGTTATATAGAGGGGTTCTACGGGTTTAACATCCAACTTCACTTCACGAAGCTCTTTGCACCTAATTAAATAGGAAATGTGGTGAAATACTAACCTTTGCGCGAACCTTTTTCCAATCGCGAAGCGATTGATCTTCGCACGCTCCGCGTGCGTGGTGGCTTGAAACGAAATCGTACGCGCGGAGTGCGTGGTGATTCTGCGCCTCGGGACGCGCTCGTACCTCGCGCGGCAAACCACAAAAATTTCCTTTCATTTTTTTGCGGCTCCCCCCAGACCCCCCGCCGCCAGGCGAAAAGGAAAGGCAAGGAAATTTTTGGTTTGCGCCGCCGGTTCAGCTTCCAAAAGCTCCGTAAGGTCATTATATTTCCCATACTCCGCTTTTTCCAGCTTCCCGTCGGCCCGAGGCGCTCCCGTCTCCGCGTTTGGTAGTAATTCGGTAGTCCGCTCACACTTCGCAATCACCTCGCATTGGCCGCTCACATTCGTTCGCGATGCCTGCTCGGTGCTCGCTTCGTGTTCGCTCTGTGGCTTCGACTTAACTTTTTATAAAAAAATTTAGATTTTGTGGTTGTAACCCACTAAAAGAAAGATTTGCATCATTTAATCCCATGCTTCTTACGAACATATCAAAAAACAACAGGTTCGCAGACATAGCCATTGATCTAAGAGAATCAACTTTATACTTGACTTTAAAATCCGCAATCTTTGAAAGGTCATTCTGTTTAATTGCTCCACTCATGCCGTCTATGTTTCCCGTATGAACAACATTATTTCTGGCTATCTTTATGGCTTCAGAATTTTCTATTGATTTTTTATAATAATACTGGAAAAGCTTCTTCACCTTTTTATCAAACCCATGCTTTCCAGGATTATGTAATTCTTCTGCTGATTTGCCACTTGGTTTGAAAATCTCATAAAAGTAAATGATATCCAACACTTGGCACATCCATAAAAATTTGATATCTCCGATATCCTGACGGCATTGTTCGTCAACAATGAAGACAAAGTGTGTTGACGGGAATTTCTGTTGCCAGTTTTTAGATTGGATGTTAGAGATGATTTTGTCCGTAAGTTCTGAGGCTGGCTTCTTTCCATAACTTTTTTCAAGAATATACAAAATCAACTTATAGTCTTCTGCAAGAGTATTATCGGTATGTAGAATTGATGGACTATTTTTCATTAGCCAAGTTTTGATTTACCGCTTCTCATCATTGTTTTGCTTTTTCTCTTCCTGTTCCACTCGCCCGTAGACTCATATTTTAAATGGTTCTTAATCCACTCGGTAAGTGGTCTATAACCATGATAAACAATGTCAGCAGGAACCCTTTTTCCATCCCAATATTCTTTCTGTCGTGTAAGAAAGACTTCTCTAACAAATGTTTTAACAACCTCACTTCTTCCGTCCCAATTTATTGCTTCCCACTCTTCTTTAGACAAAACCCCTTTATCAAAACAACTGTGATGCGTAGCGCATAAGTACAAAATATTTGTTTCTCTATCAGAGCCACCTATTTGGCGGGGTATGATGTGGCAAAATTCTACTTTTCTATGTTCACCACAAATTTCACAAGGTGGTCGTTGTTTATAAGAACTAGTTTGAATAATATTGTCGTACTCGTCTCTTTCCCACTTTACGCTTGGTGTTGGTATATCAACATTGTCTCCATTAAGACATCTTTTGAGGCAATCTTGAAAGAGTGTTCTTGCTTCTTCTGCAATCTCGTCAACCTCTTTTCTAGCATCTGACATCTTATAGAATAGATCATCTCTTGTGTCATCTGTATATGTGTTCAGATTACTACTTATTCGTTTGATAGTATCAGTGAGAATCAGTAACGCCCTGTCAATTTCGTGTTGCTTTAAAGTTTTTGGTTTCTCGTGATTCATTTTATTCACTCAAGGCTGGATGTAACCAATAACTATCAGCGATATCAGGTAGGTTATCGGTCAAGAAATTATTCCAATTTATTTTTTCCCAAGTCTCTCGCTCAATCGTTATCAACGCGACCCTGCTAAGTGATTCCTCACCGAATTGATCAACCAGTGTTAAGTGCGGTTCAACAACTATCGCGTTAACATCTTGACCCACAATCGAAGACAACTCTTTTACGAGGTCTTTAGTATCGCTCAAAATTCCTCTGCGAGTGAGATTTGTGCTTAAATTTTCTTTGGCAACATAATCAATCCAAAGTTCTCCGTCGCTCGTTTCAATTTTTCTAATTTCTATATCGTGCCCGAGTGCTCTTAATGCCCCAAGTTCAATATTTCGTTCTGGTGTTCCCGCCTGCGTTAGATAATTATGGGTCTGAGATGTTCCTGAAAGAATCTCGTCTTTTTCACTTCTAAATTCTTTATCACTTTGTATAGCAGGCAGAAATATAGCCCCGAATATTAAAGTGACAAGCACAACAAATGTTGCCGGAACGAATTTCTGTATTTCGGGCTTTTTCTCAAGTGTTTTCATTGTAGCGATAGCCCCTATCAGAGCAAGAATAAGTCCCGTCAAAAAATTAAAAACAATCCAAAAGAGAATAAACAAAACAAAAAACATTCCTCCGGCAACTTTTTGCTTTTTCTCCTTTGTCTTTTTATCCTCTATGACTGATTGATTTTCTTCATTCATATTTTGTTTGTTACTTAATAAAATAGTTCAAATCTTTTTTATACAAGTCAGCAAACTTCTTTAATTCTAAAATATCTAAACGCTGTTCGCCAACCTCAACGCGAGACACATACGATTGCGTACGTTTCAGCTTTTTAGCCACATCAATTTGTCGCAAACCTGCTTCAAGACGAGCTTTTCGCAGTTTGCCGACAAAATCAGCGTATTCTTTTGATCGTATTGTATCTACCATAACATTATCAGCTTATATGCAGATTTGCAATACCTAAACTTTGCATATTGTGTTAGGATAGAAATTGAACCGGCGGCGCAAACCAAAAATTTCCTTGCCTTTCCTTTTCGCCTGGCGGCGGGGGGTCTGGGGGGAGCCGCA
>PCWC01000029.1 GCA_002787175.1 Parcubacteria group bacterium CG11_big_fil_rev_8_21_14_0_20_39_22
AAAGAACGGCAATTTTGCAATGTTCCCCGTTTGGGGGACATTTGCGTTAAACCGATATGTCATTTCAGGGGACATTGGGGATTGGACAAGACTGCCTCTTGACTTACTAACACCTTTTCTGCTAATATCGATATCACTATCCTAATACCACTTCTGTGGTAGAGCGGTATATTGCAGAATGATACAGAATAAAACTGGCGAAAATGATAATAGTGCAAACGGGACTGTTGTAGAAGCTCTCCCTAATACTCTTTTTCGTGTCCAACTCGAGGGCGGTGAAGAGATACTTGCGTATCTTGCCGGTAAGATGCGATTGCATCGAATTCGTGTATTGGTTGGAGATAAAGTTAAAATCGAGATAGATCCTTATGGAGGCAAGGGTAGGATAAGTAAACGCCTCTAAATAATCGTTATGCGAGTTAAATCGTCTGTAAAAAAACAATGTCCAAAATGTAAGGTGATCCGAAGACGAGGTTACCTCTATGTTATTTGTTCTAACAATCCTCGCCACAAGCAGAGGCAAGGTTAATTTATTATGAGAATTTTTGGTATAACAATTCCTGATGAAAAAAGACTCGAAGTGGGTCTTACTGTCTTGTATGGGATAGGTCATTCAAGATCTATTGAGATTTTAAAAAGAGCAAAAGTATCGATAGATAAAAAAGCAAAAGATTTGACTCAAGATGAGGAATCATTGCTAAGGCAAGAAATCGAGAAGTATAGGACCGAAGGGGACTTGAGGCGTGACATATCGGGGAACATAAAACGTCTTCGCGATATAAAAGCGTACAGAGGTTCTCGTCATCAAAAAGGTCTTCCAGCTCGTGGTCAAAGGACGAAGACTAATTCCCGAACCAGGAGAGGTAATGTACGAAAGACTATGGGTACGGGACGACGTGCTGTTGATAAGAAATAGAATAAAATATTTTAATATATGGGAAAGAAAAGAATTGTAAAAAAAGGGTCTGAATTTGGTGCAGAAGGGGCAAAAAAAGCATCAACTCGAGCAGGTAGCAAAAAGCGTGTTGACGTTGGTGTGCTTCATGTACGATCAACTTATAACAATACCACCTTGCTTTTGACAGATAGCTCTGGAAATGCGATTGCAGCATCTTCAAGCGGAGCTCTCGGATTTAAAGGGGCTAAGAAAGGTACTCCTTTTGCGGCTGCAAAGGTGGGTGAAGTTCTTGCGGATAAGGCTCAGTCAGTAGGTCTTAAGGAAGTTTCGGTTGTGGTAAAGGGTGTTGGAGCCGGAAGAGAGTCTTCGATTCGAGGCTTTATTTCAAGAGGTTTTACTGTTACAAGTATTAAGGATACGACGCCGGTTCCTTTCAATGGGCCTCGCCCACCTAAACCTCGCCGAGTATAATTTAGTTTATTATGAGAATACGATCAAAATACAAAATTGCGCGCCGTTTAGGCCCAGAAATATTCGATAAGACTTCCACTGCTAAATATGCTTTGAGGATGGAGCAAAAAAGCCGTGGTAAAAAAGGTGGCCGTAGACCACGTTCACGAACCGATTACGGTTTACAGCTTTTGGAAAAGCAAAAGGCAAGATATACCTATGGTATTAGTGAACGACAATTTTCAAAATATGTTCAGTCTGTGCTTGATAAGAAGCATATAAACAATCAAGACGAGATTCTTTTTGAGCGACTTGAAAACCGTCTTGATAATGTGGTATATCGACTCGGTCTTGCTGCGAGTCGTCTTATGGCACGACAAATGGTGTCACACGGACATTTTATGGTAAATGATCGACGGACTAATGTTCCTTCAAGAGAAGTATCGGCTGGAGATAAAATATCAATTCGATCTTCGAGCTTAGACAAGCCATTGTTTGCTGGTATCGATGAGAGGATTTCCTCGGCTTCAATACCTGCTTGGCTTACTTTTGATTTACCTAAAAAAGAGGCTAAGGTTGTGGGTAGTCCAAAGTTTGTTCAGGCAGAAGTACCTATAGATATAGGAGTCATTCTTGAATTTTATAAGAGATAGGCGAGTGAGGGAGCTAAGGACTTGTTTTATTCTTTAAAATAATGTATAATTTATTACAAATATGTAACCGATATACCGCAATTTATTTGTCTTAGTGCGGTTTTAATATAAAAAAATCTATGTCAGAACACAACGTCGCATTGCCTTCAAAGCCAAAAATAATAAAAGAAGAGAATTTTAGCGGTACCTATGAAATAGATGGTCTGTACCCTGGCTACGGTCACACGTTGGGAAACTCTCTTCGAAGAATAATTCTATCGTCTTTGCCTGGTGCTGCTATTACTTCCATAAAGATCGATGGAGCAGAACACGAGTTTTCTACCCTTAAAGGGATAACTGAAGACGTAATAACAATAATCTTGAACCTAAAAAGAGTTAGGATTGCTGTATTTTCTGATGAACCGGTTTCTCTTTCTTTGAAAGTTAAGGGACAAAAAGAGGTAACTGCTGGTGATATTGAAACACCAGGACAAGTCGAAATTCTAAACAAGGATTTGCATATCGCCACTATTAACGATAAAAATACAGAGCTTAACATAGAGTTAACAGTCGAGAGGGGCTTGGGATACGTTCCAAAAGAACAGTTACAAAAAGATAGGGTTGCTATCGGAACTATTACTCTTGATGCGATATTTACTCCAATCCGAAGAGTAAACTATGAAGTTGAGAATATGCGTGTTGGAAACAGGACAGATTTTAGTCGTCTCAGGATATTTATTGAGACCGACGGAACACTTACTCCTAAAGAGGCTCTTGAGCGATCAATTGCTACGATGATTGTCCAACTTAAGGCAATAGTCGGATTTAAGGAAGATGAACCAGAAGAAGACATTAAAGAAAAGGATGCAAATTCGGAAGGTGACGATAAATCTTCTGAAAAGAACATCGACCCTGATTTCTTGAAGACTAGAATTGAAAACGTTGGACTGTCACAGCGAACCACAAACGCACTAACAAATGCAAACATAAGAACAATCGGTGGGTTGGCGAGGAAAAAGGAAGAGGACATACTTGAAATTGACGGACTTGGAATAAAAGGAGTTCAGGAAATAAAGGCAAAACTCGGAGAATACGAGATAACGTTGAAATAAAAGATTGTTTTAGGTATACTGTCGAAGACTTTTTAAAAAAATATGAGGCACGCAAATACAAATAGAAAATTCGGAAGAGAAAAAGGGCAAAGACAAGCTTTGCTTAGGTCTCTTATCGTTTCTCTTATAAGGGATGAAAAAATAAAAACTACTGAGGCAAAGGCAAAAGAACTTCGTCCTCATATTGAGAAGTTGATTACGAAAGCAAAAACTGCCACCATAGCGTCACGTCGCCTTATAAACGGCAGAATAGGTAATGATAGTGCTGCAGGCAGATTGGTTTCTGTGATCGCACCGAAGTACAAGGACAGACAAGGTGGGTATACTCGAATAACCAAATTACCTATACGACAAAGTGATGGGGCAAGTATGGCTGTTATTGAGTTTGTATAAATATTATGAATTACACTATTAACGCACAAGGAAAAAAACTTGGAAGAATCGCAACCGAAGCGGCCACTGTTTTGATGGGAAAAAATGACCCATCATTTGCAAAAAACGTAGCAGGGGATGGTGTTGTTGAAATAATAAATGCTAGCAAGATCGATTTGACCGAGAAAAAGAGAAAGGAAAAGTCTTATGCTCAATACTCTGGTTATCCAGACGGGCTCAAGATGATCGGAATGAATTCAATGATTTCCAAGCACGGCATCGAGGGCGTAGTTAGAAAAGCTGTTAGAGGGATGATGCCTTCAAATAAATTGAGACCTTTACGTCTAAAAAGACTTATAGTAACCGAATAAAATTTTATGAATACTACCACCAAAGAAGATTTATATATAGAAGCAGTTGGCCGTAGAAAGACGTCGGTGGCGCGTGTTCGTCTTACTCCTGCATCTAAGAGATCTTTTATTATAAACGATAAAGACTTAAACGATTATTTCCAGACTTCCGAATTGATTCGTATCGCGACCGAAGGACTAAATTGTGCCGATTCAGACAAGACTTTTAAGGTTACAGCAAAAATATTTGGCGGAGGAATACACGGACAAGCAGAAGCTTTGCGTCATGCTATTGCGAGAGCTATTGTAAAAGATAATGAAGAACTAAGAAAGAAGGTAAAGAAATTGGGCTTTCTCAAGCGCGATCCTCGTGCCAAAGAACGTCGTAAGTTTGGACTGAAAAAGGCGAGAAAGGCTCCTCAATGGAGCAAACGATAGTTTGCTCCATTGAGGAGGGGAAGGGGGTCGGGGGAAACACCTGTTTCCCCGTGTTGGAGAGCAGTGAGTCTTCGAACGCTGAGAACCCTGGGTTCTCAGGGAGCGAGCCATTAGCGAGCGACTCCTCATTGGTGTAAACGATACTTCGCCTCATTGTAGCAAGTTAAAAGGGTCGGAAAAACACCTGTTTTTCCGTGGAGTAACCTGTGATTTGACTAATCGTCGTAAGCGGTATTGAGTGTTGACAGCAAGAAGAGAGGAAAACCTTTCTTTTTTTATTATTAAATTTGTGTATAATTTTACTTATGGATAATAAAGATAATGATAAAGAAGAAGCCGATGATATTGTTATCGAAGAAGACGACAGTCTTGATGATTCGGTAATTTCCGAGGAGTATGCAGGTGACAGTATAAAGAAACTTCGAGTCAAGCTAAAAGACTCTGAAGAAAAAGCTCGGGAATATCTTACTGGTTGGAAGAGGGCACAAGCTGACCTTATAAATGCCAGAAAGCGTGACGAGGAGGAGAAAAGAAATTTCTCTCGCATCGCAACCGAAGATCTCATTTCAAACATTATTCCCGTACTCGATAGTTTTACGATGGCATTTTCAGACAAGGAAGCATGGGAGAAGGCGGACAAGAATTGGCGTATAGGCGTCGAGTATATCCATTCTCAACTTCTGAAAGTACTTGAAGACAGAGGATTGTCCGAAGTCGATCCATTAGGACAGGAATTTGATCCGAGGGAACACGAATCGTCAGGACATGAAGATGTCTCTAAAATCGAAGATAATAATAAAATTGTAAGAGTTATACAAAAAGGATATAAACTTGGTGAAAAATCAATTAGACCAGCACGAGTTGTGGTCGGAGAGCATAAGTAGCAATATATTTCTCTATGGATTTAAGACTGCAAAGACAAAATTCTCAAATATTTGAAAGAGTAGTCTGCGACAAGTACGGCAGACTTGTTCGTGTTACTGTATCGGTAAGAGAGGAAAATAATAGATTTTACGGGCGAATCATATCGATTTTGCCTATCACTTCGATAAAAGGTGAGTATGAAAAGTACGGACTATTCTTAAACGGTTTAAAAGAAAAAATAAAGTTAGATATACCAATTTGCTACGGTAGCGTAATAGAATCGCAGTATTTTAATATTTTTGAATTTTTTACTTCTCAAATGCCACGTGCCCCGTCGTCACTTCTCTCCCCCTTTTCCCAAAGGGTGAGGGAGCGAATGCTTGGAGCGACCTGATTTTCTTAGTCGTACTCGACCTTAGAAAATGGAAGTGCCCGTGTGGTAATCCCGCAAGACCTTCAATAGTTTTTTGTAAGGACCTAAAAAATAAGGAGTGAAACGACTATGTTTTTGGAAGCACTCTGGTGGTGCGAATCGAAGCAAAAAACAGAAAAGGTGTACAGCTTCTGCAAGAAGTACTAGAAGGGGATGCATTTATTCTCCCTTTCCTAAAGGGAGTACCCGAAGGGGGAGGGATTTATCTTGAAATCCTATGAGATCACACTATCAAAAGCATCTAAAGCAATATTCTAAGAAATTACGAAAAGCCGGCAATTTGTCTGAAGTTCTACTCTGGAATGAATTGAAGGGAGAAAAACTCGGATATCGATTTCTACGCCAAAAACCTATATTGGAATACATCGTCGACTTTTACTGCCACAAATTGAACCTTGTTATAGAAATAGATGGTGCAGCAAGTCACGATGGTAAAATTGAAAAAGATGAGAGTAGGTATTCTAAATTACGAGAAAAGGGATTAAACATCGTACGGGTTACCGATTCGGAGGTTAGATATAATATAAGCGGTGTTGTAGAAATTATAAAGACAGAAATCCCTCGTCTCGCCGACTCGCCACTCCCTTTAAGAAAGGGAGAATAACAAAACGACCTGCTGGAATTAAGTACTAAGTAATTATTCAAAAATTATAAAATTAAAAATTTATCTCAAATTATGTCTAAAATAATAGGAATAGATCTTGGAACTACTTTCTCTGCTGTTGCAGTTATGGAAGGTGGAAGTCCAAAAATAATAGAAAATGCCGAAGGCGTAAGAACAACGCCTTCGATTGTAGCTGAATCAAAAAGCGGTGAGAGATTAGTTGGTCTTTTGGCAAAGCGCCAGGCGGTTACAAATCCTAAAAATACCATTTACCAGATAAAGCGATTTATTGGGCACACTTTTGACGAAGATGGTGTACAGAAAGATATAAAGAATGTGTCATTTGAGACCAGAAAGTCTGATAAGGGAAGTATTGAGGTTAAGATGGGAGAGAAATGGTACAGACCTGAAGAGGTTTCGGCGATGATACTCGGAAAGCTAAAAGCCGATGCTGAAGCTCGCATAGGTGAGAAGATAACCGAAGCGGTCATTACCGTCCCGGCATATTTCAATGACAACCAACGTCAAGCCACAAAAGATGCAGGTAAGATAGCAGGGCTTGATGTAAAGCGAATTATAAACGAGCCTACGGCTGCGGCTCTTGCTTACGGACTAAACAAAAAGACTGATGAAAAGATTGCAGTCTTTGACTTTGGTGGCGGTACTTTCGACGTATCAATACTCGAAGTCGGAGATAATGTTATAGAAGTAAAATCAACCGACGGCGACAGCCATCTTGGAGGTCGTGATATAGACAGTGCCATTGTATCTTATATAGCAGATGAATTTAACAAAGAAAACGGCATAGACTTGAGGAAAGATCCTCTGGCATTACAAAGACTTGATGAGGCTGCCGAAAAGGCGAAGATTGAACTTTCTGCCGCAAGTCAGACCGAAGTCAATATTCCCTTTATCACTTCTGGTTCTGATGGACCAAAGCACTTACTTCTAACCATTACCAGATCAAAGCTCGAGGAAATTGCCGATGAATTTATAGGGAGAGCGATGGAAATAACCAAGAGAGCGATGGAGGCTTCACCTTTTAGTGTAGATGATATAAACGAAGTCATCTTGGTTGGAGGTCAGACACGTATGCCTCTTATCCAAAATAAAGTAAAAGAGTTTTTCAAAAGGGAACCTCATATGGGAGTTAATCCGGACGAAGTTGTGGCAATCGGAGCCGCAATACAAGGTGGTATACTTGGTGGTGATGTGAAGGATGTGTTGTTGCTTGACGTCATACCTCTTTCTCTTGGTCTCGAAACTATGGGGGGAGTTGCAACAAAGCTCATTGAAAAGAACACAACAATACCAACTTCAAGGTCGCAAGTATTTTCAACTGCCGCCGATAATCAGACCAGTGTTGAAATCCATATCGTTCAAGGTGAGAGGGCTATGACTGCTGATAATAAATCGCTGGGAAGATTTATGCTCGACGGTATTCCGCCTGCACCTCGAGGAGTCCCTCAAGTGGAAGTTACTTTTGACATCGATGCCAACGGTATCCTTCAAGTAAAGGCAAAAGATAAAACTACTGGCAAAGAACAGTCGATTAGAATCGAAGGCAGTTCGGGACTCTCCCAAGATGAAATTGAAAAGATGAAAAAAGATGCCGAAGCTAATGAAGAAGAAGATAAGAAGAAAAAGGAATCAATAGAGGTTAAAAATGTTGCGGAACAAATGATTTACACGGCAGAAAAGGCGGTTAAAGATGCCGAGGGCAAGATACCTGAAGATTTGAAAACTTCGGTAAACGGCAAGATTGAAGCTTTAAAAAAGGCAAAGGAGGGAAATGACGCTGAGGTTATAAAGACTGCTACTACAGAACTTTCCCAGGAGATGCAAAAAATCGGTCAGCATATGAGCCAAGCCAACCAACAAGGTGCAACCGACAACTCGCATCAAGGAGAGAAAAAAGAAAGCGCAGAAAATGTGAGAGATGCTGAGGTAAAAGAAGAAGACAAAGGAAACGAAGGAGAGAATGCAGATAATAAGTAACAACTGCTCTCTTACCAAGAGATGGTCCTGTTTAGGATGCGAAAATGATAAGTGGGATAAAAATGGCAGCAAAAATGTAAGTGAGCAGTCTCCTTCGTGATAATCTGCAACAAAAAACCGTTCCTTTCCTACAGGACGGTTTTTTGCTTTGCGTATACAGTATATACCAATATTTTGCAGGGACTGTAAAATAAAGTGTGTCTGATAACATAGAGTAATCTATCAATTAATCAGACAAAAATGAAAAAGAATCTAAAAACA
>PCWC01000082.1 GCA_002787175.1 Parcubacteria group bacterium CG11_big_fil_rev_8_21_14_0_20_39_22
TAGATTACTCTATGTTATCAGACACACTTTATTTTACAGTCCCGCTTTAGAGTGATTAGTGGGTTATTGAGAAAAGGATAAATAGCCCCCGAAAAGTTTCTATACTCCACAATTCAATTCTCAATTTTCAAGTAATTCTCTAATTTCTTAATTTTCAAACAAAAAGAATGCTACCCAATCAACGAAATGAATTAGGTGAATTTTCTCCCCCTCCCCTCTTTTCGTGTTACACGTTACAAGCTACATGCTCCATGTCTTCCCTAACACCTAAAACCTAACAGTTATCACCTATTCTCTCCTAACCGCATTACTTATTCAGTGAAGCTGGAGACACCTTCTTAGAATAGCGGGAAATATTTAAGACAATCCCAACTGCAAAAAGTGATATAAAGAGAGCACTGCCTCCATGACTTATAAATATCAGAGGTTGACCCGAAAGCGGGACAAGAGAAAGCATAGAAGCAATATTTGTAAACGACCCAACCATTATAATGGTAATTACCCCGACAACAGTGAGAGAACTAAAAACGTCTGGGGCGCGGTAGGCAATAATTAGACCTCGAATCCCAAGGGCAAAGAATAGTGAGACCAGTATCAAACTGCCAACAAATCCGAATTCTTCAGCCACGACAGCGAATATTGAATCGTCAACCGGCTCAGGTAAATATTTAAATTTCTGTATACTCTGACCGAATCCCCTACCCCACACTCCTCCAGAACCGATAGCGATCAAGGACTGTTGAATTTGATAAGAACTACCGAGAGGATCACTTGAAGGATCGAGATAAGTCATAACCCTGTCCTTTATATATGGTCTTGTTATAACAAGACCCGAAAACGCAACAAGACCGATGAGTGTAATAATTGATATATCGCGCCACCTGCTACCTACGATAAAAAACATTGCCACACCGGCAGCAAAAATCGAGATAAAAGTACCAGTATCAGGCTGACTTAAAAGGATAGCTCCGGTAACACCAAGCAAAACAACGAGAGGTACAACACTGTAAGTAAATGTATGTATTTTGCTTTTAACTCCTGAAAACCAAGCTGCCAAATAGATAACAAAAGCCACTTTTAAAAGCTCACCCGGCTGGAAAGATGTGAATCCGAGAGAAATCCATCTACGTGCTCCGCCGGCACTATAACCAAGCCCTGGTACAAAAACAAGAAGAGTCATAATGGCGGCAATCAAAAAAAAGTAAAAGGAGTACTTACGCCAGAACTTATAAGGTATGCGGGAATTGAAGTACGCTACAATTCCACCCCCGACAATACCGAGAAAAAACTGACTGAAAGCCAAAGTTCCAAACCTAACCCCGTCACGCACCAAAAGACCGAGTGATGCCGAAGAGAATAAGAAAAAACCAAACCCAACAAGGACCATAACTATAAGCAAAAAAGGTCTGTCTATCGGAGGGAGTTTCCTCATATTATAATAATTAAAAACAACACTTAATTTTGTTCCGGTTCATTTAACGATTCGATTGCAGCCCAAGACAGTTCTTCGACATCATCAAACCTCTCTTTAGCTGTGGATCCAAGAACAACGATTACAATTGGTCGGTCAAATCCAGCATCAATAGCTACCACCAAATTGCCTCCAGCAAGATCGGTAAATCCAGTCTTTGAGCTTATCAGTCTCGGTATACCATTTATAGCTGTATTGGTATTATCAACTGTATGGATTAGACCGTCGAGAGATTCCACTTTAAGACTTGTGTGACTAGTTTGTCTAAAGATATCAGGATGAGATTTAAGTGCGTATGAAAAAAGATGGGCCATATCATGAGCCGATCCATAACCACCGGAGACCGTATCAGTCTCATCAAGACCTGTCTCATTTAAGAAGTAGGTTTCTGTAAGTCCTATTTCTTCAGCCATTTCATTCATACGCCTGAGAAATTCCTTCCTACCTTCCTTGTAATCTGAAGTGCCGAGTTCACGCGAACCTATTGTACCCGCAATCGCATAAGCACCATCATTTGACGAAGAAACAAGTGTTATATCAAGCAGAGTCTTCAAATCCCAGCTCTCATTTACAAAAAAACCAGTATCACCCAGAGGAGTGAGGAATTCTGGCAATATCTTTACAGTCTCATTTTCAGGAGCAAGAGAAAGAGCCGTAATAGCAGTCATTATTTTGGTAAGTGAAGCAAGTGGCAATCTTTTACTTTCGCTTTTAGAAAACAAAATTTTATTATTTGTAACATCAAGAACAAAGGCGGACTCTGCTTTTATATCAACAAGAGAAAACGGGTTAATATATTCTTTTTTCGGACTTTCAATTGCCGTTACTGCCAGGACAGTCTGTCTTTGTCCTGGCAAATTTCCCAACTTCCCTTCGGGTAACACTGGGTAGCTAACCAAAATCACGAGGAAGGCAGAAGAAAGGACAAGAAATCCAAAATCACGAAGCGGAATCGTGTGGCGACTTTGATCCGACGGTACATTTTGACCATCCTGATTAAATGACATTATCTCTTCTTGATTCTGATTCTCCATATTATTGATTTTCTAAATCTGGATTAGTTAAATCAGCACTTTCTTCTTCCGGATTGTTTTGATTGAAGTTTTGAAGCTCTTCTCTTATTTTTTCAAAATTGGGCAAATCACTTTTTTCGGTAATTCCGAGGTGAGCTATGAACTCTGGAGTTTCTTTGTAAGCAAAACTACGCTTGTCATCTGGATGAGGTATTCTTGTTATAAGTCCTCGTATCAAAAGATTTCTTATTATAAAGCTTGAATTTACACCTCTTATATAGTCGATTTTTTTCCGACTGACCGGACCTTCGTATAAAATTATCGCCATAGTTTCAAGTCCTGCCTTACCAAGATCTCGACTCCTCTCCTTCTTGATAAGATTCTCTATTACCTCTGTAGCCTCAGGATCTGTACGTAACTCAAATTCTTGACCTTCTCTAAGCAATTTCACTCCCCGACCCTCTAAATTTTTCTCAAGCAACACAATCGCATCCAAAACATCTTGTTTTTTAGATTCGGTAAGAGAAGCGAGCTCGTCTACCGAAATCGGCTCTCCTTTGAAAAACAGTATCGATTCAAGTAATGCTTCAAGTTTCATTTAATGCTGGTACTCAACCGTCAAAATACAAACTATTAATACCGAGGAGTGGTGACACCGTCGGTTTCCATAATTATATCATCAAAATGCTTATCTTGGTTAACGTTTATTATCCCCCTCTTTACGAGCTCAAGCATTGCTAAAAACCCGACAATTACGTTTATTTTCTCCGCCTTTCCATGATCCGAGAAATCTCTAAAACTCATCCTCAGCTCACCAGCGATCCTCTCCGTAAGAGAGTTTATGGTCTCTTGAAGGTTTATGACCTTAGCAACTGAAACCTTTCGCAAGGGATCCTTTGTGGGGAAATTTTTTATCATTTCCTCCATAGCTGAGGCGATTGTGGCCATAGCCATACCTTTATCTGGAGTAAAGACAATCGGCATTTTTCGTGGTAGTGGCGAAAACAATACCCGCTCTCCAAAAACTGAACCCAGCTCGGCAGAGATTTCTTTAAAACGTTTGTAGAGCTTTACCCTCTTCTCCAAGTCTTCGATACTTTGTTCTTCTTCCTCAGACAATGACAAGGTTGGCAAAAGTGATTTCGATTTTATGAGAAGCAAAGTCGAGGCGATAAGTATAAAATGTGCAGTATCGGCAAGTGGAAACTTTTCATTCCTCTCTAAAAAACCGATATAATCATCGGCTACCTTAGAAAGTGATATGTCACTTATGTGAAGTTTTCGTTTTTCTATTAGAGCGAGCAGGAGGTCAAGTGGTCCTTCAAAATCACCCGCTTTTACTGTAAAAGATACTGCTCCAGTTTCCGTTTCCATAATCCTATTTTAGCATATTTGCCGGAACGAATTCTATCTGCCTGGATCTGATAAAAGATTATCTATTCTGTTTATATCTCTTGGGAACAGAGTGGCTTCTTTGACATTTGAAAGATTAAGGAATTTCTGAGTTAGACGTTCAAGACCCATACCAAAACCACCATGAGGAGGCATACCATATTTAAAGGCCTGCAAGTAAAAGCTGAATTTATCCGAATCAAGCTCTTTCTTCTTCAGTGCAGCTACGAGTTCGTTGTAATCGTGGATACGTTGTGCCAACGTAGTTATTTCCACACCTCTAAAAAGCAAGTCGCCGCCTTTTGTATAACCAGGGTCTTCTTTATCCTCATAGGTGTAAAAAGGTCGTTTTGAGGTCGGAAAATGCGTTATAAATATAAAGTCGCTTCCCTTATCTTTTTTGGCCCATTCACATAACCATCTCTCATCCTCCGGTTCAAGGTCCGGTTCCGATGTTTTGTCTTTGCCTGTCTCTTTCTTTATAAGATCTTGAGCTTCTCGCAACTTCATTGAAGGTATTTCTTCCGGGACATCAGGCACTTCAGCCCCTAATAATCGAAATTCCTTAGAACACTTTTCTTTTAATGAACCAGAGATAAATTTTAAAAGCTTTGTTTCAAGCTCCATAACGTCCTTATGGTCTTTTATAAAACCCATTTCAATGTCGAGTGAAGTATATTCATTGAGGTGTCGAGTTGTAGAATGTTTTTCAGCCCGATAGACATTACCTACAGAAAAAACCCTTTCAAAAACACCGACCATAATCTGCTTATACAACTGAGGACTTTGTGCCAAATGAGCTGTACTCTTAAAATATTTTAGTGCAAAAGAGTTTGCTCCCCCCTCGGCATCCTCACCTATAAGTTTTGGTGCCTGAAACTCGGTAAAATTTTCTTTTGTAAGAAATTCTCTAAAAGACCGTACTATTTCGGCTTGAACCTTAAATATAGCTCTCGATTTTTCACTTCGCAATGTCAAAGGAAGATTATCGAGATAAGTATCAATATTAACCTCCTGATCCTTTTCAAAAGGCAGTTCCACAGCGCGACTCAAAACATCAATCTCTAAAACTTCTATTTCAATAGCCCCGTTTTCCTCTTCCTTGTTTACCATTTTTTCCGGTCTTTCATTTACCTTTGCCTTGAAGGACACCGTCCACTCTGCACGCAATTCTTTGGCTTTTTCTTGAGCTTCGGCTCTGTTTGGCAAAACTACGGCTTGAACCTTTCCACTACGGTCACGAATATCGAAAAATATGAGCTTGCCGTGGTCACGCCGAACATCGACAAAACCGCTTATAGATACCTCCTCCCCTGTATGATTTTTTAAATCCCCTATTAGTGTTCTTTTCATAAATAATTATAGTTAAAACTAAACTAAGAAAGCAAAACCCCGATCTTCTCTTTAACTTCTTTCATTTTTCGTTGTGCGATTTCATTTGCCTTTTCGCTTCCCTTCTTCAATATATTTACAACTTCTCCCTTATCCTTTTCAAATTTCAATCTATTTTCGCGAAGTGGTGCTATAAAAGCTATCATATCTTCGATAAGAGCTTCTTTAAGTTCCTTGTACTTCCCTTCTTTATCAGAATAAATTTTTTCGACTTCTTTTTTATTTTTAAATAAAAGATGTAGCGCTTTTACGTTCTCCGGCACAGATGACCCTGAATCGGTAACTATACTCATAACTAACTTTTTAATTTCATCATCAGTTGCAAATAGCGGTATATGATTTCCGTAACTTTTACTCATTTTCTGACCGTCAGTTCCTGTTACGGTTTTTACATTTTCGAGTATGAGTGGCTCGGGCAAGACAAAAGTCTCGCCAAAGGTGTTGTTAAATTTCTCTGCAGTATCTCGAGCTATTTCTATATGTTGCTTTTGGTCTTGACCGACAGGCACCACGACAGCATCGTAGAGGAGAATATCTGCCGCCATTAATATCGGGTAGTCGAATACACCGACATTGATTTCTTTATTCTTAGCTTCAGAATCCTTGAAAGCATGAGCTCTCATAAGATAAGGCATCGTTGTAAGGCAATTGAATATCCAGGCAAGTTCGGTGTGATAAGAAATTGTAGATTGCTGGTAAAGTGTCACTTTTTCTGGATCAAGACCTGTCGCCAAATAGTCTATTGCCATTTCGATTATATTCTCTGACATTTCCGACCTGTTTTGGAGAGTAGTTAGAGCGTGGTAATCGGCTATAAATATAAAAGAATCGTGAATCTCTTGAAGATTCACAAATTGACGCATAGCGCCGAAATAGTTGCCTATATGAGGTCTCCCCGATGGTTTGATGCCCGAAACCAGTCGTTTTTTGTTCATAGACATAATAATAGCAAAGTTTCCCATATTGGGAAATAAAAGCACTTTCGTCTTATGTAAATTATATTTCCAATAATAACCCCTCTCCAAAGTTGAAAGTCTTTTCTTCATTATTAATAAAATCTTCTATAAGCTTTGGGTGTTTCTCTATTTCGCCTTTAGTTTTACAGTATGCTTCAAAAAGCTTCATCTTAAATGAATGGGAAACCGCACCAACTTCTTTAGAACCTGAATTTCTGACCTTTTTTATAAATTCCCTTATCTCATTGAAAAGTTCTTCTCTTTTAACAAAAAGAAGATTATCATTTATAAAGGCCTCTTTAAAAGACGCTCTGACGGCACTACTTCCCTTTTCCTGCCACAGTCGCTCATCGCAAAAGTGACCTAAATCAAACGCGACTTCATTTAACTCTATTGAAGGTATATAAGCGACTAATTTTTCTCGCTTTATGCAATCTTTTGATCTCTTCAATAAGGAATGAGATACGGGATTACCAGAGACTTTTAGTTGTGAAGGACAAGATGTCGAAGGGTCGATTTCCTGTCTCAAAATACCACATACATAATCGTATGAATCCCTGCCATTTGGGTATGGATTGTATTCTCCTATTTTTTTAAACAATATTTTCATAAAAAAAGCCCTATACTGTAAATATAATTTTACAGTATAGGGCTTGGATAGCCAACTAATATACTTCCACGGGGTTGTGAAGTATGGCGGCATTACTTTTAAGATACCAAGAAAGGTTAACTGTGGTGTGATTACATATAATCATACTGTTTTCTTCGGCGAATTTACCAAAAGCAAGATATTGCGCCGCAGTTTTTATTGTCCTCTCTTTCATTTGACATTCAGTCATCCCGGATTTTATTTTTAAATACATATCCGTCCTACTAATTGTCTCCGAAGTAATCCTGGTCATTAAATTGGGATCGTCTCCGATTTCTCTCGCATATCTTGTCTCCTCGTCTAACAATGCCGGCATAAAAGAAGTCATAAGATCGACTTCCCATCCCTTTGAACTTACTTTCTCCCCTATTGCATTTTTAGTTTGGAGTATTAACTCCCGAAATTGCGAGGAGTCCTTATTGACGCTTCGGCAAATATCATCGTCAAGAGCTTCTTGATCCGCAACAATCAAGGTTATTCTGGCACCCGGGATTATTGATGATACTTCCTGAAGGAATTCTATATGCTTCAATGCAAGTAGTGAGATACCACCTTCTACAGAACCAAATATGTATTTCCCATCTTGGTGCCCATAGTCTGGACAAACTGGAGCAATTATTCTTATCGGTTTTTGCAACAAGGATAGACCAATCCTGTTTCTCATCTTTCGAGAATCTGAAAAATATCCCGCTATCTCGATAAGCTTTCCGACTAACCTCACAGTGTTCTGAATTTCACTCTCACTCGCATTTATTCTTTTTTCTCTTATTCCTGATTTAAGAGTTTTGTGAAGTTTCTTAAGATCCTTGCTTTTTCCAGTTGCATTTTTGTTTAGTTCTACACCTAACATAATTCTACCCTTTCTCTTTTTGTTTAAAGATCAATACTAAAGAACACACACGGATATTGGTTATTCATTTACTTGAGCATGAGATGAATAACAAAAATCCGCCCTTATAAAATAACAATTCGTTATTTTATAAGGGCGGATTTCTCCCGCGGTGCCACCTTAAATTCGTGTAGTGCGATGTATGTAACACAAAGCACTAAACCTTTCATCAACTCTTAAGATAGATATTGATTTTCCCATGATTACGGGGGAAGCCGGATTTCCACTAACGCAGAAATCATCCTCTTTGGATAAAAAGTATGGACCAAAGATTGCATGCCCAACCCCCTATTTCAAGTAGTCGAAACGGGGACATGCTAAGGATTTTATTTTTGTATAAGGTACTCTAATTAAATCCTAACACGATTGGTATTTGAGTCAATACAGCGTTCCAGCTAATAATAAATGATACCCAACTTCTACTGGATATCTAGTAATTAAGGTACCGTATTTCCATATGAAAATGGAAACAAAAAAGGAAATTTTTGAAAGGTACCAAGAAGAATATTGGGCAGCGAGAGTTAAGAAAAATGGTAGGAAAATATTAACAGGTATCATTGATACGGTGGCAGATGTCA
>PCWC01000099.1 GCA_002787175.1 Parcubacteria group bacterium CG11_big_fil_rev_8_21_14_0_20_39_22
GCACCACGGACTGAGAAAAGATAGACGCTTTAGAGTGATTAGTGAGTTATTGAGAAAAGGATAAATAGCCCCCGAAAAGTTTCTATACTCCTAAAATTTCGAGCGAAAAACGAGATGGAGTCCGAAGTGAATCAAGATTCAGTGAGGACGAAGCGAAGTTTTGCAGCCGAAATTTTATTGTTTTGGCGGACGAGCGTAGGCTTTTAGCTATATTTCAGCGATGAGATTGTGGACAGGTTCTAAGAACCCATCCACTATCTTCACGTCCGAGTAGAGGGTTGAGGTTATGGGCAGATATATCTACAATTCATAGACTACATCTTTTCGCTCCACAACAACCTTCCAATCGTTTATTCGAGCATGCCGTAACAAAATCGAATTCGGATTGAAACAAATAGGCTCTTCGACAAGTTCAAGAAAAGAAATGTCGCCTTCAGTATCGCCGACCCCTATTGAACCCTTGAGATCAAGACCTTCTTTTTCTATTACTCTTTTTACAATGTTTGCTTTGTTACCGATAAGGTGAATATCTGTTATTTTACCGGTAAATTTATCGGTCGAACCAATCTCATATATACGTCCGTAAACCTTGTCAAAGCCCAATCGCTTGCAAAAAATATCAAGCAGAGCTTTCGGAGATTGAGAAATCGCAAGCATGTAATACCCTTTTCTATTAAGATCCTCAAGCAAATCACGAGTATATCTATACACCGAATCACGCTCTCGACTTACTACAATCTTTGACGCATCCATAAAATCTCCGTATTTAACTCCGACTATATGCTTTTCAAAAGCTCGGACCACCGCCATAATATAAGATTCATAATCGCCTTGCCTATCTTGCCACTTCCTCTTCTCTCTAACAAATAAGTTTCGAGCTTCACTTTTAAAAATACCCTCGTCAATAAGTACCTCAACAAGCTCTATAAGAAGGGATGACCTGAAAACCGTACCGTCAATATCGAATATTGCGACCTTTCTTTTCATCTTAGAAAATTGAAATCATAGAAAGTAGAGCATCAGCGGCCTCTCTACCTTTATTATTTTTTATACCCGATCTTGCCTTGGCATCTTTTAAATTATCGGTTGTTATAATCCCAAAACCTATTGGAACCGAAGTTTTTAGCATTACATCCATAATACCTCTTGCCGATTCGCCTGCCACATAATAATAGTGATCTGTCCCACCTTTTATAACAGAGCCGAGTGCAATGATACCGTCATAATTGCCACTCTCAGCTATTTTCAAACACGCAAGTGGCAACTCAAATGAGCCAGGAACTCTATAAATATCCTTGTCTTTAACTGAAACATTATTCTCGTTAAGAACATTTTTCGATCCGGAAAGTAGAGACTCCGTGATATCACTGTTAAAAGCTGAGACTACGATAGCAACACGAGCAGATGAAACTTTCTTATTTTCTATCTTCGACTTGATTTGTTTTTTTCTTTGCATCTTTTTTTATGTTTACCCGTAGACCTATGAGTTGTGCCATATATTTTGCCAAAATATCAATTTCAACGTTAACAATATCACCTTTAACTTTGTCTCCAAGATTAGTATTTGACAGAGTATAGGGGACAAGGGCCACTGTAAATATACCATTACCACTCTCAATAGGCGTAAGCCCGACTCCATCTACAGCAATAGACCCTTTGGGAGCTATAAATGAAATATATTCTCTGGGAACCTTTATACCAAGCATTCTTGAAGGAGGCACTCCTTGAACAAATTCGATAGTACCTTTTACATCTACGTGACCCGTAACAAGATGCCCATCAACCAAATCAGATAATTTCAAACTCTTCTCTAAATTTAAATTATCTTCCAGTTTAAAATCTTTTACAGTCGTTCTTTTTTGAGTTTCAACCATATATTCGACTTTAAAAGAATCAGGTCTTTTATCCATTACAGTGGAGCAAACTCCGTTTATCGAGACACTATCCCCTTTTGAAACCAAAAACTTCTTGTTAGGTTTTATCTCAAGGACAATGATATCCTTTTTTTTTGAAATCGATATTACCCGGCCTCTATGTCTTATTATTCCCGTAAACATATACTTATATACCGTAAATTGATTTAACTTTTTTTACATCTTCGGCAATCCTTTCACTCATTTTACTTTCCCCATCATAAATTATCAAATCACGAATTTTAGAATTTAAAAAGACCGTAATTTCCACACCGTAAAGGGTACCGGTAAAACCGATAATATGAGCTTCAAGAACCTTTGAACCCTTAGGTATAAATATCGCTGTTTTATATATCACGCCTTCCACCTCAACCTCTCCAGCATATACCCCTGGATCTATATCGCTATTTAAGGACATATTGGCAGTCGGAAATCCCAAAGAAGTCGCCTTTTTCTTGCCCTCTCGTACGACACCTTTAATTACGGTCATTATGTCAATATACCACACTTTGCCAGTCGGTCACTATTGACCAAGGTCTGCAATCGGACGCAAGATTTTAAACAAGTTCTTACTCGATGCTTCCTTATTTTGAACAGGTCTAAAGAACGACCAGTAGATGAGCTATGGTAACAACGGTACTCAAAAGACCTGAAAGCATCATTACGAGCGTTGGGGTATCTCCATACCATTTTTTATGATGGAACATATGTAAACTATATCATAACTGCTTTTTATCAACCAATGCAATCGAATCTATATTTCTCCCCACCTCAATTTCATTTTTAAGGATTATTATTTCCTGATCCTTTTCTGACAATTTGCTTCGGAATGTTTCGTTCTCTTTTATGATTTCAGATCCAAGTTCCGAAACTCTGTCCTTATTTTTTGTTCTCTCTTTTATCTTCTTTATACTCTCATCAAATTCTTTCAGCATCTCTTTTGACTGCTCATTGATTTCCTGTTTTGCTTTCAGATTTTCTGCTTTTTCCTCTATAAGCTCTCTTACATCTTTAAGACGTCCTTTGGCCCCAAAAAAAGAAAATTCTTCAACTGAGAAAAACAGATAGGCCAATATCTTACGGAAAGATAACGCCACAATTATTACAACAGCCGGCCAAATTGTGATATCAAGAAGATTAAGATACTCTTCATAAAGCCCCATCTCTCGTCCGGCAATAGGCACAAGGAAAAAGGATATAGCCGTAATTAATATGATTATCAAATAGTGCATAACAATGATGACGATTTTACAGGACCCTCATTACTTTATAAATCTTATCGTACGACTCATTTCTGTAAAATCACCAAATACCTTATCACCTTTGTTGCCAAAGGCACTCATAACATAAATTTTTTCCAATCTCGATATTGCCAAATTATCAATCAGACGACCGTTTTCCATGTATGAGAACCAGACAGCATCTTCACCCTGCAATTTACCGACCTCGTATGTTTTAGAATCCATTTCCCCATCTCTAACAAAATCACTGGCGAAACTGAGAAGTGGCTGGTATTTCAAATTATCAAAAACAACGATAGATATGTGTGGCATCGCTTTAAGCGCAGATTCAGGTGGGAAATCTATGATGTCACGGTTTATAAAAAAAATACCGTCGTTTGTCTTGCTGTTATTTGAAGGTATTTCAAAAATACCGTACCCTCCTTCAGCTGCTGGGTAATCGATTTCTATCTTAAGACGTTCATTTCGATAAGATTTCCACCCTTCTTTCATTATGGAAACTTGAGAAACATTAACCGAAGAAGGATCGTTTGGCTTAGAAACCTTATCCGAGCTTGTATACCAGAAAAATACCCCAGCAATAAAAACCCCGACTATGATAAGTCCGAGAATTGTCTTTATGGTACTTAGTATATTTTTATCTTTCATTTCATCTTAACCGATTTAAATACCGCACACCCCACCCCCACTTTTTTCTAAGTAACGCTGATGATACTCTTCTGCAGGATAAAATTCTGCCGCCGGTATTATTTCAGTCTCGATATTACCATTATACATTTTTTTATTATAATAATCTTTTGATATCAAAGCCTCTGATTCTTGGCTCTTATTTGTGTAAAAAATCGCACTCCTGTACTGCTCCCCCACATCTACACCCTGGCGATTAAGCTCAGTCGGATTATGCAAAGACCAAAATTTTTGAAGTAAGTCATTAAAAGAAATCTTTGTAGAATCGAAAATTACTTTAACCACTTCTATATGCCCCGTATTGCCCGAACAAACCTGCTCATAAGAAGGATTGACCTTCTTCCCACCCATAAAACCGACCTCGGTATCAACCACTCCATTCATTTTCCTAAACTCAGCTTCTGGACCCCAAAAGCAACCCGCACCGAAGAAAACCGTTTGTTTTTCATCTATGTTATTTTCTATCATAGTAATCTATATATTAAGCATCTAAATATTGTAACGAATAGCACCACAAACTCTACTGTCCAGACCACATCTATTATATCCCCCCGATCGGAGCCTACTATGTAGGAAATAAGGACCTATACCAACCGCTTAAGATACTTCCTGTTGTGAAAATACTACCAATTAAAGGTGTCTGAATCGTAAATGCTGTTATATCAATATGTAGTTTAAGTTCATACTTTATTTGCAAATTTATCGATCAGTATCTTTGGGGATTATGAAAATTGCAATTATATAGACGAAAACACCAGGGAATATACCTGTTACCAGTACAATGAAAATCCACACCAGTCTTATTACAACAGGATCTATAGCCATATATTCGCCCATACCTCCGCAAATGCCAGCGAAAATACTATTTTTACTGCTTCTTCGTAATTTTTTTATATTTTTCATACAAGAACCTATTTCCAATCTCACTAATAGAGACAGAATATGCACTCCTTGTCTCTTTTCTTATGCAATGAGATTGGAGGCATTTCTAATCTTTTGTATTTACAAGGTGAAGATGGAAATGTTCAGGAATGGATTTTTGTTTCATTGATGATTCAATAACATATTGATAACTATCGAAGACAAAATTATTCTTTATCTCCCTAAGTTCGATGAACTCTTCATCGGTCAATTCTCCTTCTTTCACATGCCGCATCGATACAATCATATCGTGATCCTGAGCTATCCTATCGTAGGGAAACCTATTCTTCAATATTTTCCAATGTTTGAATTCTTTCAGAATCTTTTCGCTACACAAAGGGCAACCTTTAGACAACCCACCATTTTCTTTATGTTCTCTATATTCCTCCTCTGCTTCTTTGCTACGCAATCCAGTCATTGTTAAAATTAATTTATTATTTATGAAATACTATCATATTTCTTCTCTGGACAATACCGATCCGCATATTAAGACTTAACCAAACGTAAAAGTAAACGCCTCGAGAGAACCTTCGATTACCTCTATTTTAAGCATATGAGACTCCGACTTCTGAAGTTTTACAAGATTATATAAATCATGAGATTTTATAGTAATTACCCCATCTTCTGACACATTTAAACCTCGATTCGATTCGGAAATCAAAGACCCATCTATGTATATTTTGACCTTAACTTCATCGTCCAAGCTGGAGCCGGCAACCATATTGACCTCTTTTGCAAGAAAATAAAGAGAAATCGTTCCTGTACCAGAACTGAGAGTGGCGCTCTCACTACCTATAATCCAATCTCCCGAAAGCGAAAAGCGATTAAGAGGCGGCTCAGACAATTTGTACCGACAAACTCTTCTAAAACAATCATCTGATGGCAAATTTGAAAGATATTCAATCCTTGAAAAACCGAAATAAATCTCAGGTGTTTTGACACCATTATTTAACACGACATCTTCGGATTTTCCTGTATCAGAAAATATTCTATCCTCATCTTCACCGAGTACGACAGCGCGTTCTCGCAACGCCTCTTGAATTCTCTTTTCAGTTTCCTCATAAGCTCCCTCCCCTATATGGTCATAAACAATAAACCCATCTATGTCTATAAGATATTTTCGTGGCCAATACCGGTTGTTATATGCTCGCCAAGTAGAAAAGTCATTGTCTAAAACAACAGGGTATTCCACCTCGTATTTTTGAACCGCCGATTTTACATTATCGTAATCTTTTTCAAATTCAAATTCTGGAGTATGAATTCCGATTATAACTAAACCATCGTCTTCGTAAGCTTTATGCCAACTGTTTAAATACGGAAGTGTACGCTGACAGTTTATACACGAATACGTCCAAAAATCTACAAGGATTACTTTCTTACCAATAAGACCTGTTATTGAGAAGGGTTCAGAGTTTATAAACCCGTCAGGTGTCGAGATTTCCTTAGCTCTACCGTACTTACCGTTCTTTTCGGCTATACGTTCACCCTCTGTTTTTAAGACGATAGTCGAATCGTTAGCTCCCGCACCAGTGCTTCTTACTCTTCCTTTTTCGAGATATATTACCGCAGCAATTATGCAGAGAGATACAAGAACTGCGATAATGGTTTGTGATGTTTTATTGGACATAATATTTAGAATCTGTTTAAAATCCCGATGCTCAATAACTAACTTACGGATTCACAGGACTTACGCATCCCCGTGAAGTTCGAGGAGCGAGGGAGGGAAAATGGGGGTCGTATACAAATACGGTGAGTGTTTTCCCGACCGACGCGACAAAGAAATTCGCCAAATGCGTAAGTCCTATTTGAGTAGGAATTTGTTCAGAAGCTCAAAATTGGCTATTCGACTCAAATCTTGAGTAAATACTAAAATACCAAGAATTATGAGTACCACTCCAAAACCTCTGTTTACATATACGAGTATATGGGAATATTTCGTGATAAGTTTGTCGGCACTCGAGGCGAATAACCCGACGAGTAGAAAAGGGATACCTAAACCGATTGCGTAAGATAAAAGCAACCAAAAAGCTGTGCCTGGAGCTGAAGCCGCAAGACCGAGAATCGCACCGAGAGCCGCTCCGACGCAGGGTGTCCAACCGGCGGCAAACGCCGCACCAAAAACGAACGAGGTTAAAAATCTCGAATTGAATTTCTTTGTAACCCTAAACTTGTGTTCCCGTTCAAGAAAAGGAATCCTTATAAGTCCCGACAGGTAGATTCCGAAAAATATAATCACAGCTCCCCCTATACGAGCAAGCCAAATCTGAACATCGTAGGCAATCGCCTCAAGTAAGGTGTTAAGGAGAACTCCGAGAGCCGCAAAAACGACGGAAAACCCGAGTACAAAGAATAGACTGTTTGCAAACATTGCACCTCGCCTTGATCCTCCACCCTCTTCGTCTCCTTCCCTTTTTTCAAGAGAAGTGCCCGATAAATAAGCGAGGAACCCAGGAATAATAGGTAAGACACAAGGAGATAAAAATGATATGATTCCGGCAATTCCTGCCACTATAAATGTTATATCTGTCATATTTTTAGAGATTATTGTTGATTTCGGAGATGTATCGGCTTTGCTCCCAACTCTCTGGAGACTTGAGCACACGCTCACCGTTTTTTATAAATACCTTCGTATGTTGATAGGCCACACCAAATTCCCGAGCAAGATTTTCTTCGTAATCATCAGTTTGGTTATCATTGTAATTTACGCGAAAGCCGATAACCTCACTGCTTTGAAGCTCGTTAAAAGCCGCCTGCATTTTGGGAAATTCTGCACGACATATCGGACACCAATTGGCATAGAAATACAAAACCACAAGCTTGTCACTTAGAATAGCTTTTTCATAATCTTCTTCTTTGAAATCAAGCAAGGGAGCTGATGAACCAGCAAGAACTTGTCCCATATAAGATCCCGTCATCATGGAATCTTCACCTTCTATCATCGTACTGTCGTCATTCATAGCACCATTTTCTTCTATCATTTTTTCACCCTCAGTCATTGAGTCATCATCTTTCATCATAAGATTATCATCACCCCTTGGAATCAAGTTGTAATAAAAAATACCTACCACCATGATAAGCACTGCAACAATTGCAATGATAACGCCCGTAGCTGCACCTTTTTCTTTTTTGATTTTATTATACATATTTTAATTTTTAATTATTTTAAAACTGCCATCAATTCTCAATAACACATATATGTGCATTTAATTGTATCGCCTTTTTATGATATGTAAAGCTAACTTTACATTATAAATGTGGATAACGAGGTCATGTAACGTGTAACTTGTAACACGAGAGAATAATTTCCAATTTTCAATTCTAAATTTTCAAATATGGAAGCCATATAAACTCCCCCTCCTACTCCGCTAAAGCTACGGAGGAACACGGCCGACTCCTGCCTCTTACCAACCTCAAATTTTACGGAAAATATCAAAACATAGGCAACCAGGTTGCCGTAGTTTTAGATTTTCAATTTTCAAACAAAAGGAACACTACCTAATCAACTAATGAAATTCGGAGTATAGAAACTTTTCGGGGGCTATTTATCCTTTTCTCAATAACCCACTAATCACTCTAAAGCGTCTATCTTTTCTCAGTCCG
>PCWC01000085.1 GCA_002787175.1 Parcubacteria group bacterium CG11_big_fil_rev_8_21_14_0_20_39_22
CTCCATCCCCGCCCTTACGGGACGGGGAATTTGCGTGGATTAAAAAAATAGGATCCATTAAAGGACTTACTATTACGCCTTTCACAACGATGTTCAGTAAAGGTTTTGTCCGTAAGGACAAAACCTTCTCCAAGCTAAAACCTAACAGCTTGCATCTAAAAGCTAACAAAGGCTTCACATTAATCGAACTTCTCGTCGTCATCGCCATCATCGGGATGCTCTCATCTGTCGTGCTGGCGTCGCTAAATAGTGCGCGGGCAAAGGCGAGAGATGCGAGGAGGGTTGCTGACCTGACTCAAATTTCAAAAGCATTAGAGCTTTATTATGATAAGTACGGAGGGTATCCTTCTTCGGCTTGTCCTGCTGTGGATTACAAAATAAAGAACAGTTTGGCATTAGAGCCAAAAATGGCAGAGTTTCTTTCTGATTTTCCCGAGGACCCAATTTCTCCCGGAAATTGTTATAACAATCAATATTTGTATATAAGCAATCGATATAATACTTGTACTCAAGGTAACAATGCTCAAGCAACAGCATACTCTTTGTATGCTACATTAGAAGATCAGTCCAGCAGTAATCTTAATTCCTCTATTTCTAGTGATGCTTGGCTTATGGGAGGAGCAGGGGCTTGTGGATCACCAAGACCAAATTTTAAAATATGCTCAGGTGGAGGGTGTCGCAATTAGCTTTGGTGTACCTCCGGTGCTCTTTTTATTTTGCCTTTTGTTCTATGCTATACGTTACATGATTTGGAGGTAGTCTGACTACCTCCAAATCGTTTAGTAGGTTCTTAAGAAGTCCAACCGGTCTGACCAGTCGAACTGGTCAGACCGGTTGGACATAAACAGCTATTACTTTTACCTTGCAGGCAAATAACTAATCCTCTATACTTTTAATATATAACCGACATAAATCTTATGAAAAGAAGTAAACACGGCTTTACCCTCATCGAACTTCTCGTCGTCATCGCCATCATCGGGATGCTCTCGTCTGTCGTGCTGGCGTCGCTAAATAGCGCGCGGGCAAAGGCGAGGGATGCGAGGAGGGTTGCTGATATGAAACAGGTGCAAACGGCTTTAGAGTTTTACTACGATAAATATGGCTATTACCCACCAGCTCCCAATTGGGGTAATAACTCTTGTGTAAGTTGGTATGGTTGGAGTTGGTTTGATGTTTTACAACCACTATCTGACGAAGGATTCTTGCCTTCTTTACCCCGAGATCCATTAAATGTAGATAGTAGTTCTCCAAGATTTTGTTATGGATATTCGACATTAAATTGGGACCATGCAAATCTACAATGTGCCGGAGTTCAAATGAGCAGATATCAATATGTTTTAGAGCTTTCCACTGAGAACACAGTTGATTTTCCGGTAAGGGGTGGTCCTGGAGGTTCTACTCATGGTTATACAAACTGTATCCCCGGTCCGCTTAAATAAGTAAAAAATAAAAAGGGTACACCCACGATTGTTTCTTTACATCATTGTTTTTGTAAAGATCATCAGAAATTTTTTGAAATTTACAAAACATGTTGCAAAAACAAAACCGCCTTGTACCAGATGGTACGGGGCGGTTTTACTTTTACTATCGTCGTCGAGTTGTCTTTTTCTTCGACGCAGACTTTCGCTTAGTTGTCTTTTTCTTAGCTGTTTTTCGAGCTGGGCTCTTTCGCTTGGCCGTCTTCTTAGCCGGCTTTCGCTTTTTAGCTGCAACTTTTCGTTTTTTTGCTGGCATTATATTTTTGCGGCGATAAAATTCTTGAAGAATTTTATTTACCGTTATGTTCAAATTTTTAATTGCTCGCAATAATCACGACCGTTTATAAAAATATTTTTTAAAATTTATTTTTATAAAAAAATTATTGCATCGCTATGTAAATTATCTAACACAAAAAAAAATTTTACAATAAAATTATGTGTATAAGTTGTTATTAAATTTTTAATTTGCAAACAAGTATGACGTTTGTTTTTTTTGATTTTGCTTTGTTGCAAAATGATTTAATGTTTGAAACATTAAAAAATTATTTTTTAGAAATTAAAAATTTATCAACATTCTCACCTCGGAGGACGGACTACAGAAATTAGAAATTGGGAAAGCATAAAACAAAAACTAAAATTGATGTCTCCCATATGAGGGGAGCACTTGCCCTCTGGTGCAAGGAGGGGTGTTCTTAAAAAACAGATATCGAAAAGAAGAAAGAAACACCCTTTGTCGCTTAGGAAAAAATAGACTCTCGGAAAGATGGGCACCATCACTCCCAATATTGGGAGTGATGGTGCCCATCTTTCCGAGAAGAAGAGACCTCCCTCAGAATAGTTGTTAGGGAAAACATGGAACATGAGAGAATAATTTACAATTTTCAAAAAACTTTTAATTCCCGAATTTCCAAACAAAAATACTTAGACGCCCTTTTCTCTCGAAGCTATCTATCTGAGTTTCTACTGTTTAAAAATTAAAAATTTAAGCATTATTTAAAAATTTAAAAATTGGAAATTAAAAATTACTACGGTTATTGTCGTGATTCAGTTATTGGTTATTTATAATCCGTATCTCGGACATTCGTAGATTGGAATCATCTATTGTGTTAATATTTCTTTTATGACAGGTATATTTTCTAAAATTTTTGGTGACGAAAACAGCCGTACTTTAAAGGAGTATGGACCTATGATCGAGCAAATAAATGCTCTCGAGCCAGAAATCAGTGCTTTAAAGGATGAGGAGCTTCGCCAAAAAACCCTTAATTTTAGGGACAGAATTGAGAAAGGGGAATCGCTCGACGATATTCTTCCAGAAGCGTTTGCTGTTGTTCGAGAAGCGTCAAAAAGGACTCTGGGACAGCGTCATTTTGACGTTCAGCTTATAGGTGGAGCGGCAATGCACAAAGGAGGTATAGCAGAGATGCGAACTGGAGAAGGTAAAACTTTAGTCGCAACATTGCCTGCGTATTTAAATGCTCTCACGGGAAAGGGTGTTCATGTCGTTACTGTAAACGATTATCTTTCAAGACGTGATGCCGTATGGATGGGTCAAATATACAATTTTCTCGGATTGTCCGTGGGTTGTATTACAAGTGACGAATCTTATATATACGATCCGAGCCATAGCCAAAAGAATCAGGAATCAGGAATCAAGAATCAGGATCATAAATCCGGAATCATGAATCATGAATCAAAGAATGATAATAATGGTGATACAGATCAAACTAATATAAAAACATTAGATAAAATTAGGGATTCAGAAGGAGGATTTAGAGTCGTGCATGAATTTTTGCGACCTTCAACACGGACCGAAAGCTACAACGCTGATATTACATACGGAACAAACAATGAATTCGGTTTTGATTATTTACGCGACAATATTTCTTACGACAAAAAAGAATTACGTCAGAGAGATTACAATTTCGCTGTTGTCGATGAAATCGATTCCATACTTATAGATGAAGCACGTACACCGCTTATTATTTCTGCACCGACTCGTGAATCGGAAGATTTGTATCAAACATTTTCTCGAATCGCTGAGAAGATGGTAAAGGATGAAGATTTTGAAGTTGATGAGAAACTTCGCGCGATTACTCTAAAAGACAGTGGGATAGAAAAAGCAGAGCGTGCGCTTGGAGTTGAAAATATTTATACCGACAAAGGTATCAAGTACGTACATCATCTTGAGACCGCTATTCGTGCCAGAGCTTTGTTTGAAAAAGACAAAGAGTATGTTGTTCGTGATGGACAAGTAGTGATAGTAGACGAGTTTACTGGTCGTCTTCAACCTGGTAGGCGTTGGAGTGAAGGACTTCATCAAGCAATCGAGTCTAAAGAAGGAGTGACGATACAAAAGGAGGCGAGAACATTTGCTTCGATTACCTTCCAAAACTATTTCAGATTGTACGACAAGCTCTCCGGTATGACGGGGACCGCGAAAACTTCTGCTGAAGAATTTCGAAAAGTTTACGGACTAAACACCTTAAGTATCCCGACTAACAAAGAAATACAAAGAATCGACAGGGGCGATCAAATTTTCCAGACAGAGACAGGGAAGTTTAAGGCGATTGCGCGGCTTGTAAAAGAGTTGCAACAAAAAGGTCAGCCTGTACTTATCGGCACGGTCTCAATTGATAAAAATGAACTACTCTCGCAGTATCTAAATACAGAGGGGGTAACTCACACGATGCTAAATGCCAAAAACCATGAAAAGGAAGGTGAAACGATAGCGCAAGCCGGACGACTCGGTGCGGTTACTGTTGCGACAAACATGGCGGGTCGAGGAGTCGATATCAAACTCGGAGGAAATCCGGCAACAGAAGAAGAATACAACAAAGTAAAAGAAAAAGGGGGTCTTTTTGTACTCGGTACGGAAAGGCATGAAGCACGCCGAATCGACAATCAGCTTCGAGGTCGTGCCGGTAGGCAGGGTGACCCTGGTGAGACACAGTTTTTTGTGTCGCTCGAAGACTCTCTTATGCGTGTTTTTGCCTCAGATACCATAAAAAAGATGATGGGGCGTTTTGGTATACCCGAAGATGAGCCTATAGAAAACCGTATCATAACTCGCTCGCTCGAATCGGCTCAAACAAAGATAGAGGGTTTTAATTTCGATTCTCGTAAACACGTTTTGCAATACGACGACATATTAAACCGTCAACGCCAAACAGTGTACTCAAGACGACGTAAAATTTTGACTGGTGACAAAGAGGACATAGATGAATTCCTTAGACAATCAAGTGAAGGTAAGGAAGATTTTATGAAAGTTATGGACGAAAAGAGAGAAGAACTTGGAGAGGAAGAGTTTTATGCATCTATGCGTCGGCTTATATTACAAACAATAGATATGCTTTGGGTCGAACATTTGGAAGTTATGGACTATCTTAGAGGTTCGGTCAATTTGCGTGCCTATGGACAACGTGACCCACTTATCGAATATAAGAAGGACGGACTCCGTCTTTTTAAAGAAATGGAAGAATCGTTGTATGAGATGGTTGCTCGAAATGCACTGCAAGTTAGGGGTATGGTGGCAGCTTCGGAGAATCTTCGCTTAAGGGAAATTCATGAGAACGCGCGTCTTATTGGTTACTCGGGAGAAAATTCCGGTACGACAAGTAGGACAGGCGGGATTTTGGCTTCGCCAAAATCCCGCCCTACCGTCGACCCTTACTCCACAACAGGTCGCAACGATCCCTGCCCATGCGGTAGCGGTAAAAAATACAAAAAGTGTCACGGAGTGTAACCTTGGTCCGGAACAATATCCGTACTTCATATCTGAAGTCCTGAGAAGCAACGCGCCGTAGGGCGGTAGCGGTAAAAAATACAAAAAGTGTCACGGTGCATAATTTTCCTTTCTATCGTATTCGGTGTTCTCTTCTTCTCGGAAAGATGGGCACCATCACTCCCATTATTGGGAGTGATGGTGCCCATCTTTCCGAGAGTCTATTTGTTCTATGATTTATGCTACATGCTTCATGTTTTTCCCTAACAACTAACAACTATTTTTATGATCAAGTTAGGAAAATACAGGCACTACAAAGGAAAAGAGTATAAGGTTATCGGTGTGGCAAAACATAGCGAAACACTCGAAGATTTTGTTATTTACGAGGCTTTATATGAAAACGAAATGTCTCAAATGTGGGCGAGACCACTTGAGGTGTTTAATGAGGATGTAGAAATTGATGGTAAAAAGATAAAAAGGTTTAAGAGCATAGGAAAGTAACACCCTCATTCTCGGTTTGCACATAGTAGTATACACACATATAATATGTATATTAACATTTAAGGATATTACTATGAATTCAAGTTATAAAGTACAGGCCTGGTTTTTTGCTATAGCACTTTTCTGTGTTGCGACACTTTCGTTTTTTGTGCTTTTTCCTTATCTTTCTTCGCTTTTCCTCTCTTTGGTCTTTGCGGTTGTTTTCGCCCCTCTTTATGGGAAAATCTTAACGAATTTTGGAGGTAGGAAAAATTTAGCATCTCTCGCCACTGTTTTTATAATCATAATAATCATACTTCTACCTCTGTCTTTCTTGGGCTATCTGTTATTTCAGGATGCTCAAGATTTCTATATTCAAGCCACAGAAAACGGTAAGATATCATCCCACGTCATTATTGGGGGCATTGCAAAAATAGAAACTGAAATCACAAGAATATTTCCATCGGTATCTTTGGATTTAGGTTCTTATGCTCGGGAAGCGTCTGGGTATGTAGTTCGAAACTTGGGACAGATTTTTGCCGGAATATTTTCAGTGGCGTTCCAGCTTGTTCTTATGATTTTAGGACTATTTTTCTTCCTTCGTGACGGAAAGCAGTTTAAGGAAAAGTTTGTTGCACTGAGTCCTCTTTCGGATAAATATGACGATACTATAATACATAAATTAAAACTGTCTGTTACTTCGGTTGTGAGAGGTGCTTTGCTTATAGCTTTAATCCAAGGAATCTTGTCAGGTATAGGATTTGCAATATTCGGAGTGCCAAATTCCGTTTTGTGGGGAACGCTTGCTGGTATCGCAGCACTTGTGCCGGCAATCGGTACGGCGCTTGTGAGTATCCCAGCAATAGTATTTTTAGGTTTTACTTCAGGATGGGGCTATGCTTTAGGTCTTATTATATGGTCGATTATCGCTGTTGGTATGGTCGATAATCTTTTCGGTCCTTACCTTATGCGTCATGGTATTGAGTTGCACCCATTTCTTATCTTGCTGTCGGTCTTGGGTGGTATTGCATTTTTCGGACCTATAGGAATACTTGCCGGACCTATAACAATATCTCTTCTCTTCGCACTTTTCGATATATATCCTTTGGTTGCAAAAGGGGAGGAATAGGGAATAGGCACAAAGAATAATTTCCAATTTTTAAAATTTTTAATTTTTAAATAAATCCTAATTTTTAAAATGGAATACAACCTTGAAGAAAGAACAGCTAAATTTGGAGAAGACGCTATTACTTTCGTATCAAGTTTGCCAAAAAATGAAACAAACCGCACCCTTGTACCCCAATTGGTTCGGTCTGCCACAAGTGTCGGAGCAAAAATAGCAAGCAGTTGTTCCGTTTAAAAATTAAAAATTTGGGAATTATTTATAAAAATTCAAAAATTACAAAAATTAAAAATTATACTCCCTCTATGTCTACACCATTCATCCCTCTCATATTAGCCACCGCTCGCATAGAAAGGCAGTCAATAAAACCTGCCGAGTTTGTCTTTGCTGAGATGAAAGATCGAAAAGATTTGGAGACCGAGTTTATAGATGTAGGTGATTTTTTATTTGGGAAAACAGTACCTTCGTGGGAGGAAAACGAGCTTGCGAATAAATGGCGTAATATTGCAAAGAAGGCAGACGGATTTATTATAGTGTCTCCAGAATATAATCACAGTTTCCCAGGAGAGCTTAAAATATTACTCGACAGTGCTTACGAGGAGTACAAAGGTAAACCGATTGCTATCTGTAGTGTCTCAAAAGGAGGTTTTGGTGGGGTTAGAATGATAGAGCAGTTGTGGAATGTCTGTATAGAGCTCGGTGCCATACCGGTATCTGAAACGGTGCAATTTTCTCGAGTGGAGAATCTTTTTGAAGATAGTGAAATTGCGGATAATGATAAAAAAAAGAAAAAGAAAGAGGAGGTCAAAGAAATGCTCGACATTTTAACAAAAATGCTTATGCGATGAGGTTGAACGTGGTATAATATTTTTAAATATGGGAATAATTACAAAATGGTTACTTGGGACACTTCTTCTTCTGCTTGCGGACAGGCTTATCCCCGGAGTAGTGGTTGAAGGTATTTACTCGGCAATGATCGCATCTATTTTCTTAGGTCTCGTAAATACCGTGATTAGACCAGTTATAATAATACTGACATTGCCAATTACTGTACTGACTCTCGGTCTCTTCACTCTTGTTATAAACGCTCTACTTTTCTGGTTTATAGCTTCTTTTGTTCAAGGTTTTACTGTCGAAGGTTTTTGGGCGGCGTTTATCGGATCTCTTTTTGTGTCACTCGGACACATATTGGTTGATGTTATTTACAAAAAAAGCACTGAAAAAAAGGAAGAATAGAATACGTTTTGGTTTCTTGCGGTCAAACAGGTGTATAGATTTATGGGTTTAAAAACTTTTAAAGTGACAGTGGTCTGACCACTGTCACTACCTCAACTGCTGTGAAGTACTTTGAGGAAGCGTGACTTTAGACACTTTGGGTTACGAAACTCCTCTCTACTGCCAAATCCCGGGGGACTGTAAAATAAAGTGTGTCTGATAACATAGAGTAATCTATCAATTAATCAGACAAAAATGAAAAAGAA
>PCWC01000023.1 GCA_002787175.1 Parcubacteria group bacterium CG11_big_fil_rev_8_21_14_0_20_39_22
AAAGAGCTACGCTCTTTGACTGACAGACGCGTAGCGTCTGTCTTCATACCCTGTGGCGTAAGCCCAGGGTTCTTGATTTTTTATCTCCCTATGGTCGTCCCTTCGGGAGATAATTTTTAAATTTTCTAAATAATTTTTTGTATGACAATAATAAGACACAAAGAGCAAAGAGTTGGAGTTTTTATCGATGCTCAAAACCTATACCATAGCGCCAAAAATCTTTATCGTACTCGAGTCAATTTCGGGCAGATTGTAAAAGACGCTGTGGGGGATAGAGCCCTTATAAGAGCGATGGCCTATGTTATAAAAACCGAATCGGGTGAAGAAAAAGCTTTTTTTGAAGCTTTGGAGAAGATGGGCATAGAAACCAAAGTGAAAGACTTGCAGATTTTCGCGGGTGGCAATAAAAAAGCCGATTGGGACGTGGGACTTGCGGTTGACGCTATAAAAATGGCTCCGAAACTGGATACCGTCATAATAGTATCCGGAGATGGAGATTTTGTTCCACTGGTAGAGTACCTACAAATGAATGAGGGCTGTTTGGTAGAAGTTGTATCATTTGGAAAATCGACCTCTCAAAAACTTAAAGAAGCGACAGACCATTTTATCGACTTGGACCAAAACCCTCGGAAATATTTAATAGGAGCAGGGAAATCAAGAGGGGGAAGGAAGAGATAGGACGCCCCAACCGATTGTAAATTTTGCGAATTTAAATAACCGCTATTGTAGCGGTTATTTTACTTGAGAGATATTTTTATGTAGGATAATGATATTACTTTGAGTTACAAAACTAACTTCGTAGCGAGAAATTCCGAGCGGAAAGCGAGCCGTAGTTCAAAATTTTGAGCTTAATGCCATAGGTATTGGTGAAAAATTTTGAACAAGGCGTAACTTCGATTCGGAATTTCGCAGTAGGAGGTAGTTTCGTAACTCAAAGTCGATTACGGTTTTATATCCGCAACTCAAATTATTATAAAAAGAGACTTTGTAAGCCGGTAGAGCTTGTTGGATAGAGTACTCAACATATCTTGGGTTTTTATCCAACACGCTCTTAGACAAAGTTCTCGACTTAATCTTTCTTTATGAATAAAAAAACATATTCAGTGGAAGTCGGCGGTAAAGAATTAACTGCAGAATTTAATGATTTGGCTGATCAGGCAGACGGTTCGGTTATGGTGAGATACGGCAACACAGTAGTCCTCGCTACAGCCGTTATGTCAAAAAAACCTAAATCGGGTATGGGTTTCTTCCCACTAACCGTAGATTACGAGGAACGTTTTTACGCGGCGGGAGAAATATTGGGTTCACGTTTTATGAGGCGTGAAGGAAGACCGACAGACGAAGCGGTTTTATCGGGAAGAATAGTTGACCGAACTATAAGACCTTTGTTTGATCAGAGCATACGCAATGAAATACAGGTTGTAATAACTGTTTTGTCCATTGATGAAGATGATCCCGATGTCTTAGGGGTGATAGCTGCATCTCTCGCTATCGGTACTTCAGATATTCCGTGGAATGGCCCAGTATCAGCAGTTAGAATTGCAGGTCTCAAAGACGGAAGTCATTCTATAAATCCTACTTACGAGATAAGATCGAAGCCCGATTCAATAAACCTTGACCTCTTCGCTTGCGGTAAGGACGGAGCGATCAATATGATAGAAGTCGGAGGCAAAGAAGTAGAGGAAGATATTGTAAGCCAAACTCTAAAAAAATCGAGTGAGGAAATAGAAAAAATCCAGTCTTGGCAAAAAACAATAATAGACGAGATAGGTAAAGAAAAAAGGGAGGTTGAGAAACCAAGTAAGCCAGAAGGGATAGAAGAATATTTTAAGGAGGCAGTCGAACCGAAACTGTTTGATGCGGTTTTTTCGGGTCCAGGAAAGAAAAACATTGAAGAGCTTAAAGAAGAATGGTTTGAAAAATATGCGGAGAAATTTGAAGGAGAGTCGATATCATTTGCAGACGAACATTATGAAGAAGCAGTAAACGACCTTCTCCACAAGGAAGCTATCGAAAATGGACGACGTCCGGATGGAAGAGGTTTTGACGAAGTTAGGCCACTTTTTGCTCAAGCTGGAGGAATATCTCCAATACTTCACGGATCGGGAATATTTTACCGAGGAGGAACACACATCCTCTCAACCCTTACACTTGGAGGTCCTCAAGACGCACAGATAATAGACAGTATGGAAACACGGGAAGGTACGAAACGTTTCCTTCATCATTATAATTTTCCACCTTTTTCGGTCGGCGAGACTGGACGCATAGGTGGCACAAATAGAAGGATGGTAGGACACGGAGCTTTGGCAGAAAAAGCTTTGTCGGCAGTTATTCCTCCGAAAGAGGTTTTCCCGTATACAATCCGTATGGTTTCTGAAGCACTTGCTTCAAATGGATCGACATCGATGGGATCAGTGTGTGCGAGCAGTTTGGCTCTACAAGATGGAGGAGTACCTATATCAGCACCAGTAGCTGGTATAGCTTCGGGACTTATGATGGACGAAAAAGGTAATTACAAAGTCCTCACCGACATTCAAGGACCGGAAGATCACCACGGCGATATGGACTTTAAAGTTGCGGGGACGGAAAAAGGTATAACCGCAATCCAGATGGACGTTAAAGTAAATGGAATATCTCTTCCCGTACTCGAAGAAGCACTCGCAAAGGCCCGTGCCGCTCGTCTCACCATACTTGAGACTATGAAAGATGCTATTAAAGAGCCGAGAAAAGAAATCTCTCCTCGGGCTCCTAAGATTATTACTATCACAATAAAACCAAAGCAAATAGGGATGGTTATCGGTAGTGGAGGCAAGACTATAAATGAAATAAAAGAATCTACGGGAGCAGAGATAGATATAGAAGATGATGGTACTGTTTTTATAACAGGAAAAGATGGCGGAGCAGAAAAAGCTCAAAAAATAATTGAGGAAATGACGAGAGAGTATACAGCAGGAGACAAGTTTGAAGGAGTTGTTACAAAAATAGCCGATTTTGGCGCATTTGTAAGAATTGGCCACAACACCGAAGGATTGGTCCATATATCCGAAATAGCTCCATTTAGAGTAGACAGAGTTGGAGATATTTTAGCAGAAGGAGACAAGGTGCCGGTAGTCGTTAAGGAGGTTGATACGGAAAAAGGAAAAATCAGACTTTCAATAAAAGACATCGATCCAAATTTCGCAAAGCAAAAGAAAGGAATGTAACGTTAAATATTTAAAATAAAAAGTGTAACACGATAAGAAAGGGGACATAGATAGCAAACGGCTTATAACTGAAATTATTGAGTAACGGAGACAAAAATTATATTAGGAGATTGGAATTTTAAAATCGGATTAAAATCCCTTCCCCTTCGGGTACTTCTTAGAACCTGTCCTAAATCTCGACGCAAGACAACCCGATCCATTAAAAGTCCGCTTCTCAGCGGAGCTCATCCGCTAAAACGACTAAATTTCGGCTACAAAACTTTGATTCAGACTCGCCTTATCTCGATAAAGCTCGCCTTCCATCTCGTCTTTCGCTCGGAATTTCGTCGTTTTATCAGGATGCACATTCGTTCTGGTGATCTCAGTACTTCCTCGCTCTCGCTCGGTCGCGAGATTTAGGACAGGATCTTAGAAACTGATCTTATGTCTCACCACAATAATGTGAAAGGACAATATCAAACGAGGCGTGAGGGGTTACGTCGGTTGCTTGCTGTGAAGTCGTATGTTCTATGACATTAACAGGTATTAACAAATTGGAATTTCATTCATTGATTGGCATAAGATTTGGTTTCTTTGCATTAACGCCTTAATTTTGAGAAAATATACAAAACGCTTATGTACTTTCCCGAAGTATCTAAACTGTAGAAGCGTACCAATAAACCGTGCCTCCTTTACCACAAAACAAAAACAATGCTCCAAACACAACCGGACCTTCAAAGCAATTTCCCGGTCAGAACAAAGACGAAGATTCTTTTGGCTTGCGACCGCTTAGGACATACCAAAGTGACGTTGAATCGGTCCTAAAAGAAAATCAAGGATCATTAACATCTATAGCTACAGCAGAATCTAACCGAAAAACCAAATTACCCGATCATCAGGAAAATGAAATCATCACAGCCCCGATCTCGGAAGAACGTCCCAAAAGCAGGAAGTGGATTATTATAATATCTATATCGCTTGTAGTTTTAAGCGCTTTGTTGTGGGTATGGTTTTTATTCCAAAAAGGAGAGAAGGACGTTTTAATCACTCAAAATGAGTCGAGTTTTACTCCTTTGGTGTCAGCAGACATCCAAAAAGCAATAGACATCACTGGTAAATCTGGCGAGTCAGTAAGAAATTTTCTTGAGACCGAAAAAGAAAATCTCTCTCTTACTCCTGCAACATTCTTCGGAATGTACTTCACCAAGCAAACTCCCGAAAAGACATCAGAAAAACAATTAGTATCATCGGGAGAATTCCTTACGATGATAGGATCAGGAGCTCCATCATCATTTTTGAGGACACTTGATAATTCTTTTATGTTTGGTTTTTATTCGCTAAAGCAAAACGAGCCATTTCTTATACTTAAACCGAAAAGTTATGAAAATTCTTTTGCGGGGATGTTGGATTGGGAAAAATCAATCCAAAAAAATATAGGAGGGATATTTATAGACGAGAGAGTAGATAATTCTAGCACCACAAATTCTTTTATAAACAGGAGGCAATTTGAAGATGCAATCATAAAAAACAGGGATGCAAGGGTACTAAAAAATCAAAACGGTGTCATAATATTTTTGTACTCATTTCCAGATAAAAATACGCTCGTTATCACTACAACACCCGATGTATACGAGGAGATAAATGACCGCCTGCTCACCGACAGACTTGCCCGTTGATAAACGGAATTGTTACAGAACTATGTATTACCTGAATTGCTTTTGATTTCCATTCTGTTATTATTATTTTATGAAAATAGACACTAAACACTTTAAAAAAGTCCTGGAAGAAGAAAGAGATAAACTTAAAACGGAGCTTGCAAGCATCGGAAGGATCAATCCTGACAATCCTGGCGATTGGGAAGCTGCGCCAGACGAAAGAAATGTTACACCAGCTGACGAAAACGAAGTTGCCGACACAATAGAATCGTACGAGGAAAATACTGCCATATTAAAACAGCTCGAAATACGCTTTAATGAAGTTGAGAAAGCTCTAAAGAGAATAGAAGAAGACCAATATGGAATCTGTGAAGTAGGAGGAGAAGAAATAGAAGAAGAGCGTCTTAAAGCAAATCCGGCCGCAACATCTTGCATAAGTCATATGCAAAAATAACAGGCGGACCGATTTTAAGAATATGAGTTTTGCACGAGTATATAGCGCACAACCATCACTTTTAGGATCACACATCATAACAGTAGAAACAGATATAACCAAAGGGTTGAACTCTTTTTCGGTTGTCGGACTAGCTGACAAAGCGGTCGAAGAATCTCGTGACAGAATGGCAGCCGCCATAAAAAACTGCGGTCTTACCTCTCCAAAACAGCAAAACAAAAAGACTGTCATAGCCCTGGCTCCAGCGGACCTCAAAAAAGAAGGTCCTCTTTTTGATGTTGCAATGGCTCTTTCTTATCTTTTGGCGGCAGAGGAGTGCGATTTTGATGTAGAGAAAAGATTGTTTGTCGGAGAGCTGTCATTAAATGGTAATCTTCGTCCTGTTAAAGGAATACTACCCATTGTCAAAGAAGCTAAAGATAAAGGATTTAAAGAAGTTTATGTGCCTAAGGATAATGCCGCTGAAGCAGGTCTTATACAGGGTATAGATGCATTTGGAGTTGAGACTCTCGAATCACTTTTGGAGCATTTGGATAAAAACACAAAAAAATCTATTTTGCCTACTCCAAAAACAAAAATTGTAAGTAAGAAGTCCAAAATATTTACTGATATGTCAGAAATAAAAGGTCAAGAGGGAGCAAAGAGGGGACTTGAAATTGCAGCGGCAGGAGGACACAATATAGCTATGTGGGGTCCACCCGGCACCGGTAAAACAATGCTCGCCCGGGCTTTTATTGGACTTTTGCCAGAACTTTCTTATGAGGAAATTCTTGAAGTAACTTCTATACACTCAGTAGCAGGGGCACTTTCAGAGCCACTTATGATTAACGCCCCTTTTCGGTCTCCACACCACAGTGCTTCAAGTGTGGCTATTGTTGGAGGAGGGACGATCCCTAAACCAGGAGAGATAACTTTGGCCCATAGAGGAGTTTTGTTTCTTGATGAATTTCCGGAATTTAACAGACAGGTGATTGAAACATTACGTCAACCGCTTGAAGATAAAGTGATTTCTATATCGAGGGCGCGCGGTTCTATAAATTTTCCTGCCGATTTTATTTTAGTAGCGACAATGAATCCTTGCCCTTGCGGTAACTACGGCAACAATGACAAAGTTTGCATTTGCAGTCCGTCGGCAATTGTAAGATACAAGAGAAAAATATCAGGACCTATAATGGACAGGATAGACGTTTGGATAGAAGTGCCACACGTCGGCTATAAAATGCTTGAGACGAAAGAAGAAGGTGAACACACCGAGGACATAAAGAAGAGAGTATTGTCTGCAAGAGAAAAGCAGAAGCTAAGACTTAAGTCTTTTGACATACCTTTTTCTCTAAACGCTTCCTTGAGCGGTAAATCTCTTAAAAAAGTAGCCGAACTAAACAATGAAGTAGCAGACAGGTTCAGGCAACACGCCGAAGCTCTTTCTCTCTCACCCCGTGCTTACCATAAGGTTATAAAGCTCGCCCGAACAATAGCTGATTTAGATAACCAAGAAGAAATAAAAGAAAAACATATACTTGAAGCTGTGGGGTACAGACCTAAAGAGGAAGCGCTGTAAAAGTAAAGAATGTAGCATGTAACGTGTAACACTCGGCCTGCAACACACAACTAACAATATAGAACATACAATTTGCAAAACGTCGATTACAAAAAGCGGGTTTTACCTTTGGCAAAACCCGCTTTTTAAGTTTGAGTTGCGTACCCTAATTTCTAATCCTTAAAACGGATTCCTTGCACCGCGTATTTCAAAATGCAGATGGGGACCAGTCGAGTTTCCAGTTGAACCAACGTACCCAATAACTTGCCCCTTAACAACCTCACGTCCCGCCCAGACTATATGTTTACTTAAGTGTGCGTATATAGTTTGGGAGCCATTATTATGCTTTATGACAACATAGATTCCATAACCTCCGTTCCATCCTGTGCTTCGGCTCACAATAACCGTACCTGATGCCGATGCAACAACAGGAGTCCCTACAGGAGCCCCGAGGTCAATCGCATTGTAACCATGTAGTCCTTGTGTCTTAACAGCACTACTTACAGGATGAGTATAGTAACCTTCATAGTGAGGAGCATTGGAACCCTTTACAGTAGCAGTAGCCTTTGATTTTCCAGAGTATGTAGGAGCTGAGACCGACATTTCTCCATCAGGAATAATTATCTCATCTCCTACAGCAATGGTCTGACCGTTAGCTATCCCATTGTATTGTGCGATTTCCTTAGTGTCAGCACTATATTTTTTTGCTATAGAATCTATAGTTTCTCCATTCTTAACAGTATGGCGAACACCCGTAATAGGCAAAATGATAAGAGTCTGTCCTTCGTGTATAACAGAATTCTTCATATTATTCGCCCAAATAATAGTATTCACCGACACATCAAACATCGCCGCAATTTGAGAAAGTGAGTCACCAGCTCGAACCACATAAATACTTATTTGTCCGAAAGATGGTACATTTTCTTCTATATCCGCAAGAGTTCCCCTGGGTCCCGATTCTGGAAGCAAAGCGCTTCCGCCCACAATAGTAATATCGCCTCCTCCCTTAGCTGGATTTGGATCAAAATTACGAGCAGCTTGGAGCAAATGTATTGTTTGAGAATTAGAAACGTCTGCCGTAAGAGAGGCGACCGCTTTTTCTCCAACAAAAAGATTTGAAACGAAAGACAAAATGCCCGCGTAAGCAAAAGCGGGGAAAATAGATATAACTATCAACGAGAGGGTGTAGATAATACGCTTTCCGATAAAAAGCGTGTCAAACCTCGTCTTTTTCGCCTCCCCCAGTTTATTTCCACTCTTTGAGGAAGGGTCTTGTAGTTTAGGTAAAATAAGCTCTAAAAGTTAAAGTTTTCCTATACTTTCTGTAAAAAACGGCTTTAAATAGCCATTTTGTCTGACAGTTCACTCTTTTCTTAAACATAGTTATTATATTCGAAGTGGGTAAAAAGTCAATGCAATGAATAAGTCCACCCTCTTTTGCACTCTACTTGTAATCTCTTCATATAATACTCGGACCCAGTTAATACCTCAAGCGGTGTATTTTTG
>PCWC01000040.1 GCA_002787175.1 Parcubacteria group bacterium CG11_big_fil_rev_8_21_14_0_20_39_22
AAGATAGACGCTTTAGAGTGATTAGTGGGTTATTGAGAAAAGGATAAATAGCCCCCGAAAAGTTTCTATACTCCCTTTTTTAATATAAACATCATTGCGTGGAATCGAGTCGGTAGTCACTGTTTCAACTCCCTCGGCTCGCATTTTATCTTCCGCACTCGATACTCCGTCGTGACTGAAGATTGCGTGAGTAAAGCACGTCAGAACTTCTTTGGGTCTCAGCTCTCGAAGGAAACGAACACCTTCGATGTTTGTATTTCCAGTGTCGTTTATATCGTCGTATTGGACGGCTATCTTTCCAGTAAGATCAGGACCGATGTATTTCTCGATCTTTACCTTGCTATCTTTCTGTCGAGATTTCCTGAGTACACCGACCTCTACGTTTTTACCGAGTTTCTCGGCAAATCTTGTCGCTCGCACGTGAGCGCCGGCATCTGGTGCTACAATCACGATATTTGAAATATCACCTTTAAACCTTTTGCGAAAATATTTGGCAAATATATATCGAGCGCTCAAGTTTTCGACTGGGATGTCAAAAAAACCGGGTGCTTGTTCCACATGCAGGTCTAATGTGAAGATTCTGTCTGCATTTTTCGACAGGATCTCCGCAATAGCTTTTGCTGAGATCGGTACCCTGGGCCTGTCTTTTCGATCTTGACGCATATAGGGAATAAAAGGAAGGATATGGACCCATTCCTGTGCCCCTCCCTCACGACCGGCTTCGGCTGCGAACAAAGCTTGGATGATGCCTGTATTTGGGTTGGGCAGTTGTGGACAATGGACAAAGTATACACTCCTTCGTCGTACAGAAAACGGGATATGGATTCCTTCCTCTTCATTATTGAAGCTCCAGGATTTAATGAGAATATGTGGACAGCTGAGACTCTTATTTCTAAGCCCAGCTTGTATTCGTCCAGCCAATTCTTGGGTTCCGTCCGAAGACAGTATAGCGATATTATTTGAAGATCTTGATCTTGTTTCCATGATAGGCCCTTTCTCTTGTTTGGTTCTATTTTTAGTATGATGACCTTTTCTCTACGCAGATATTATAATAATGAGGTGGTTTGTCAACAAAAATATTTTGCTTCGGTTTTTAAGGGTTTTATGTTATAAATTAGCGATGGAAATGAATATAAATACTATTTTAATGATGGGTAAAACTGGCTCTGGTAAAGGTACTCAGGCCAAACTGTTGTCCGATAGGGTTGGTTTCGAAATCTTCTCTTCAGGAGACAAATTTAGGGAATTGAGATCTCGGGAAGATTGGTTGGGTGAAAGGATCCATGAAGAATACGATAAGGGTCTTTTGATGCCTCATTGGTTCGCCTCCTTTCTTTTTGAGGAAAAACTTTTAAATACCCCTCCTAAACAGGGGCTTATCTTTGAAGGTTCCGGGCGAAAAAAGCCCGAGGCGGAGCTTTTTGACGAAGTAGCGACTTGGCTTAAAAGAGATTATGCCGTTATCAACATAAAAGTAAGCGACGAGGAAGCAATAAAAAGAATGAAAGATCGCGGACGGTCCGATGGACTCGATGTTACAGAGAAAATCAAAAATCGGTTGGATGAATATAGAAATTACACCGAACCTGCAATCGAATTTTTTCGAAGCCGAGGCAAGGTAATAGATATAGATGGTATGCCAGCTCCGGAGATTATTCACGAAAATATTTTAGAAAAACTTTAAAACAATTTTAATTTATTTTTTAACAAACTCTTATTTAAATTTATGGAAAATAAAACAGTAGTAATATCTCTTGGAGGTTCACTTATTGTACCCGATGAGGTTGACATAGAATTTCTTAGTGGATTTAAAAAACTTATAGAAGAGTATGTTTCTAAAAAGTGTCGTTTTTTAATAATCACAGGTGGGGGTCGTACTTGTAGAAAATACCAGGCAGCCGGCAGAAAAATAGCTGATTTATCAGATGAAAATGTTGATTGGATCGGTATAGCATCTCTTACGTTAAACGCAGAATTTACCAAAATTATATTTGGTGATCTGGCTCACAGTAAGGTCATTATAGAACCGGAAGATTTAAAAGGTATAGAGGTTCCGGTTATAATCGGAGGAGCCAAAGAGCCCGGACATAGTACCGATTTTGATGCTGTTGAATTTGCGAATCAAATCAAGGCGACATCAGTGGTTAATCTTTCAAACATTGACTACGCTTACGACAAGGATCCTAAAAAGTTTCCAGATGCAAAGAAAATCGAAAAAACTAACTGGCAAGAATTTAGAAAAATCTTGCCAGAGAAGTGGGATCCGGGGCTAAATTCACCTTTTGACCCCATTGCAGCAAAGAGGGCGGAGGAGCTTGATATTGAGGTCGCTATTTTAAACGGTAAGAACTTGGATAACCTACGTTCTTACTTCGAAGGAAAAGATTTTATAGGTACAGTCATAAAATAAAAAATGTCACTTATAAAGACACCTGAGGATATAGAGAAACTTCGCGAGAGTGGGAAACGCTTGGCTTTCATATTAGACAAAATTACAGAAATGGTGAGAGTGGGGGTTGCCGTAAAAGATTTAAATGAAGAAGCTCACAGACTTATGACACGTGGCGGTGATAAGCCTGCTTTTTTGGGATATAAGCCGAGCGGTGCGCCAAAGGGTTTTCCTTCAAGTCTTTGCGTTTCAATAAACGATGGTTTAGTTCATGGAGAGTCGAGCAAAAGTGACTATGTGATAAATGAGGGTGATGTCGTAAAGATAGATGGAGGTTTAAATCACAAAGGTAGATTTACCGATATGGCGAGAACTATTGCGGTCGGGTCTGTTTCTCCTAAAGTTAAAGAGGTTATTGAAGTTACGAAAATTGCTTTGCAAAAGGGCATTGAAGCGGCGAAAGTTGGTAATACCGTCGGCGATATAGGGTTTGCCATCGAATCTTTTGTAGCGCCTTATAAATTTGGTATTATACGAGATCTCGCAGGACACGGTGTCGGGCACGCTGTTCATGAAGAACCTCTGATTCCAAATTTCGGCAGACCGGGCAAAGGGGAAAAACTAAAAGCGGGTATGGTAATAGCTATTGAGCCGATGCTGACCTTGGGTGGTGAGGATATTAAAGTCCTTGAAGACGGTTTTACATACGGGACAGAGGATGGATCAATAGGAACTCATTTCGAACACACGATTCTAATTACTGAAGACGGACCAGAGATTTTAACTAAACAGTAGTTTTCTCAATATGGGCTACGGGGTATAATAAAACTATGGAAAAAGGAAAACTACCCCAAACTTTAACTTCTCTTGATCAGCTTGAACCTTCTATGCTGAACAATGGACCGACAGAAAAAACAAAAGAAAAAATCGAGGAGAAAAAAGCCAAAGAAGACACAGTCGAAACAGTAAAAAATGAACCGAGTACAGGCAAGCGCGATCGACGTTTCAGGTCTAACGATAATGTTGGGTTGAGAGAAAGGTCAGAGGTAAAGAATAAGAATAGGAATAGTCAAAATGTCTCTTTAGATAGACAAAAGGACATCCTATACCTTGGAAATAGTGAGGATTTTCTCAAAAATTTCGAATCATTCGGGGAATTATTGAGCTTTCTGAATAAAGAGGAGATATCGGAAGAAAAAGTAAGGTTTCGTAAAGACGGGAGAGAAATCCCTTTGTGGAAAATTGAAAAGGATATAGCAGAGGTTTGGACTGAAAACTCTTTAGAAACAGATGAGAAAAGTCGTACTGCAAGGTGGGTGCGTCTTCTAAACAGGTTGCCTACAGACCACGGCATACAAGCCACGGTCGCAAAACTGGCTTTTTCCAAAATACCATCTGTGAAGGATGAGTCTCCCAGGAATGATACCTTAGAAGGTAAAAAAGAAAGTAAATATAATAAAGAATCAGAGAGTGGTGAAGTAAAACCTGTGGAAAGTCCTAATGGGGTTGTTGATGGGAAACAATACAGCACGGGCGGGACTTTTTATGTTAACGCTTCTAACCGCGAAATTCAGGGTCCTGGGGGACTTGAATGGGGTGATGGTAAAAGTCGAGATACAGAAGTTATAAGAGAAAATACCGCAAATGTAACGGAAGAAAAATCTGCAAAAAAACCGATTGCGGTAGAAGTTCCCCAAGAACAACAGAGTTCGGAGACTCCGTTGGAAAAAACTGAAGATGCGGAGAGTAGTATAGATATAGAATCAAGCGAAGTAACCGAGGATGGAGGTGAGGTGGAGGAAGTGACTCGACCAGAACCAGTTCAAGAAGAAGAATTTGGGGATATAAAAGAAACTGAACTTCATAGAACTGTATCTAAAGAGGTCGAGAAGGTGGCAAAAAATGGGTCATATAAAAAAGATCTTATAACCCGTGTCGCCTTGGCGATTTCAGTCGGTATTGCTGGTGCAGTGTTATATAAAAAAGTTGAATCTGTAGAGAATTCTCTGGATCCCGATAAAGTTAAAGCCGAGGTAAAAGTTTCTGCACCAGAATCTGGTTTTACCGAAGTGGAAGGAATAAAGATATTAAAAAATCAGGATAGTCAGGGTCAGCAAGGAGCCGAGCAAGAAGAATCAGAAAAGATGCAATTTATATTTGGTCAGCCTCAGAATATAGATTCATCTTCCGGTAGCGATGTTTTTGTGGAAGATAAAATGGGCGAGGGGTCTTTTGAAGATATTTCACCGAAGGAAATAAATAGCGAGTCAGAAAAGGCACCCGAAAACATAGCGGAAAAGGATGAAAATAAAGAAAATGATAATGAGGTTACAGGTAGCGCAGAAGGAAAGTATTATGAGGATCGATCTGATGATTATGGTGATAAAATAGAGAGGCGTCCTATTGCTGAGAATTCTAACTTTTCGAACTTGTCTACAGGAATACCCAATCCACCAGAGCCACCCGAAGCCTTTAAGGCAAAAACAGATAAGAATCCAAAAAAGAAGGGTTTCCTCGGTAAATTTTTTCGGTCTATTGTCGGTGATACCCTAAAAAAACCGAACCAAGGCGAGTCTTTTGTAAAAATTGCAAGAAACGTAAAACCTGTAAAAAGACCAGAAATCGTAAGGACAGAGAGAAATAGCACTATAACACTTCCTAAAAAATAAAATGGAACAAAAAGGTATCACATTTGAAGGATCTAAACTCCGTACTCCTCAAGCCGAACTTGATTTCTTGCGTGAAGAGGTTAGGAAACGTGAGTCTTTGATTGAGGAAGATTCGGATAAATCTGTTACCGAATCTGTAATATCAGACGCTCTTCGTGATTACAGGTTTAATGACCCAAACAAAATCCTTGAAACCGAATACGAGCTTTCACACAATGAAACCGAGGCAATAGTCCTCGACCTTTCTCCCGAACCTCATGACCAAAAAATCGAAGAGCTTGCAGGTATGCTCCAAATTCACGGAATCAGGAACGTTCTGTCTGTACTCGAGAAGACAAACGAACCTCATCTGGAAGACGACTTCCATAGATTTTTGGTCCAATATGTAAAGTCTGGATATAAAGCTGATGGTTTGAACGAGCGCAGTCCGATTTTCAAACCACTACATATGACACTCTTTGAGATTGCTTTGCCGGAGCCGGAAGAAGACAAATCGAACCAAAAGAAAATCACCGAGCTTTTATCCGGAATGGAGCAATTGTATTCGGGTATGATGTCTATCGGTCGTGACGATAAAGAGAGTTACTTCACGATTGAGATTGCAAACGCAAACGGTAGTGATGAGTTTATTTTCTATGCGTCGGTTCCCGACGGTGCTAAAGAGATTTTTGAAAAACAAGTTATTTCGATATTTCACAATGCTCGTATAAGCGAGGCAAAAGACGACTATAATATATTCAATCCCGGGGGTGAAACCGTCGCAGTGAGTGCCTCTTTTACGAGGAACGCTATTTTTCCCATAAAGGATCATAACGAATTTGAAAGCGATCCTTTGTCGGTTATTTTAAATTCGTTTTCAAAAATTGACCGCGATGGAGAAGGTGCCGCGATACAGTTTGTTATAAGTCCTTGGCGAAGTGAGGCGTACCATGACAAGTATGACGAAGCTATAAAGGCTCTTGAGAAGGGAAAGTCTTTGAAAGATGCTCTCGACTTCTCGTTCTCAATTGTTGGTGAAATTGGTAAAGGTTTTAAGGAAATATTTAAGAGTGACAATAAATCAAAGAACAAAGAAGAGATTGGATCAAATTCAGAAAAAGAACATATAGATGAACGGTCTATAGAAGAAATAAAGAAGAAGACTTCTTCGTCTATACTTTCTTGTAATATAAGAGTGGTTGCTTCTGGTCCCGATAAAAAAAGTGCCGAAGAGATTATCTCTCCCATAGAGGCATCATTTAACCAGTTTAAAAATGAAAACGGCAACGGTTTCGTATTTAAGAGAGTCCCAAATCGAAAGGTAAAATCACTTCTCCGTGATTTTAGCTGGAGAATTTTCAAGAAAGACGAGGTGTTGCCGTTGTCGATAAGAGAGCTTTCAACCATAATACATTTTCCGGTAGTGCCACTTAAATCTTCTCCGGAACTTAGGAAATCAAAAGCCGGTACTGCGGCGGCACCGATTGATGTTCCAAAAGAGGGAACCATACTTGGGACAAATGTCTACAGAGGAACCAAAGTTCCTGTTGCCATTTCCGATGACGATCGCTTGAGGCATATGTATGTAATAGGTCAAACTGGAACAGGAAAGACGACACTTCTCAAAAATATGATAGTCCAAGATATGATCGCAGGTAACGGGCTTTGTATGATAGACCCTCACGGAGCCGATATTCAAGATGTTTTATCTGCCGTCCCTGAAGGCAGAGAAAAAGATGTCATTTATTTTGATCCGAGTTTCATCGACCGACCTTTCGGACTTAATATGCTCGAATATGACGAAAGATTTCCAGAACAAAAGACCTTTGTCGTAAACGAAATGCTCTCAATTTTCGACAAGTTATTTGATATGAAATCGACTGGTGGTCCGATGTTTGAACAATATTTCAGAAACGCTGTACTTCTTACTATCGAAGATAAAGAAGGAGGATCAACTCTTCTTGATGTGTCGAGAGTCCTCTCAGATTCTACATTTAGAGAAATGAAATTGTCCCGTTGCCGTAATCCGGTAGTGGTGCAATTTTGGCGTGAAGTAGCTGGCAAAGCCGGTGGTGAAGCAGCACTTCAAAATATAGTCCCTTATATCACATCTAAGTTCGATAATTTCCTCTCAAATGACATTATGAGACCGATTGTAGCCCAAGAGAGTTCAAGTTTCGATTTGAGGGATGTTATGGACAATAAGAAGATCTTGCTTGTAAACTTGGCAAAAGGGCGTCTTGGAGATTTAAATTCAAACCTTATAGGACTCATAGTGGTCGGTAAGATGCTTATGGCGGCACTATCTCGAGTCGATTCTTTGGGGGATGGAGATTTGCCTCCATTTTATCTCTATATAGATGAATTCCAAAATATTACCACTCCATCAATTTCGGCGATTTTATCTGAAGCTCGAAAGTATAAATTGTCTCTTTGTGTAGCTCACCAATTTATAGCCCAGCTTGATGAGAAGATAAGCGATGCTGTTTTTGGCAACGTCGGTACTATCGCCTCTTTTAGAGTCGGGTCGGAAGACGCCGAGTTTTTGGAGAAACAGTTTGAACCGGTTTTTTCGGCTCGTGATATTGTCAATTTAAGCAATAGAAACGCATACCTCAGACTACTTTCAAACGGTGAGCCGATGCGACCTTTTAATATTGAAACCAATCCTCCGGTTCAAGGTGACAAATCAAAAATGATCAGGATAAAAGAAATGTCATATCAAAATTATGGTAGAGACAAAGCGTTAGTGGAAGCAGATATTTTAAAGAAGTACAACTTCCAGTGAGGTAAATTTGATTATTAGAAATCTATAATAAACACACAATATATGTCAGAAAAGATGCCAGAATCAGATCCATTTAATTCTACGAAACTCTGAATAACGAAACCCCCTAAACACAAAAACGAACAGACACCACAAACATCCACGGTGGCAGCCGTGTCGTGTAATTTTCA
>PCWC01000107.1 GCA_002787175.1 Parcubacteria group bacterium CG11_big_fil_rev_8_21_14_0_20_39_22
AAACTTCCTTTTTTGTTTCCATTTTCATATGGAAATACGGTACCTTAATTACTAGATATCCAGTAGAAGTTGGGTATCATTTATTATTAGCTGGAACGCCTCCTTTCCCAACCACTCAAATTCGTATATACTGAAAATATGTTACTTTTGGTTACAAACCTTGTTTTGTAGTTTTAAGCATATTATAAATTAAAGTAATCTAACAATGAATGAAGATACTATAAACCCTAATCCTGAAGGATCAAATGAGGTGGGAGATATTGATCCCAAATATAAAAAACTAAAAGGTCCAATGGATCTTTTGAAGGACGCATGGAATAAATACATAGATAGAATGTCCACGCTTATCTCCATACAGGCTATACAGATACTTACAGTAGGAGCAGCAGCCGGAACCCTTTATGGTATCTATAAGACAGATATAAATGTTATTGTCGCTACATCTATCTCCGTCATAATCGCTATTATTGCAATTATTTTTATAACCTGGACAAAGATAGCTATCGTCGAGGCGGTGGCTTCGGAGAACGAAATTGGGGTAGGGGAATCATTCGGACTCGGACAGCACAAAATACTCTCGTTTTGGTGGGTACAGATATTAAGCACTTTCTTTGTCGCAGGTGCTATTCTTTTGTTTATAATACCAGGGATAATATTCGGAATGTGGTTTGCTTTTGCGGCAACAGTAATGATTGTCGAGGGTAAGAAAGGAGTGGGAGGCCTTAATGACAAGCAGGGAATACGTACGCGGAGTTTGGCTTGGAATCTTCGGTCGAATTATTCTCATAGGTCTAATCAGTTGGATAATCAACGCTATTATAAGTTTAGCTTTCTCTGGCTTTTCTGAGGAAATAACAAGCTTAGCAGCGACCATAATAACAACTCTTGTGGTAGTACCATACGTAACCATCTACACAGTCGATCTTTATAAAAATGCCAAGGAACGAAGAGGGGAGATAACCGAATTGCCAAATTCATTTAAGTACGCGACTGTATCGATAGCTGGTTGGATAATAATCCCGGTCTCATACTAATCGCTGTCACACTATCAGATGTTAGCCTAAAATCGACCTTGAAAACCAATTACGATAACCCGACCGCCATAAATCAGATAATCGAGAATTTTGAGGTTCAATATTAAAACAAATAATATCTTATGTTAGTAGTAGATGTAGAAACCAGCGGAACCGAACCTGAAAAGCATTCTCTCTTATCTGTATGAGCGGTTGACTTTGAAAATCCTGACAGGCAATTTTATGCTGAATGTCGCATTTGGGACGGGGCTCATATAGACGAGGACGCTCTTGCCGTAAACGGATTTAAAGAGGAGGAGATAAAAGATAAAACCAAAAAAAGCGAAGGGGATCTGGTCGCAGAATTTCTGAAGTGGGCGAAGGAAGATCATATGATAGCTGGACACAATCCATCATTTGATAGAGATTTTTTAAGACACGCAGCTATGCGAGCTCATCTCAATTGGCCGTTTGCTCATCGGACCATCGACAGCCATAGCGTATGTTGGACACATATGACTCTTCAAAAAATAAAACCACCAATGAAAAATCAAAGAAGCGCACTCGATCTCGATGCTGTCCTTGTCTATTGTGGCCTTCCTGAAGAACCGAATCCACATAACGCCCTTGTCGGAGCTCAAATGGAAGCCGAAGGCTTTTCAAGATTGTTAGATAACAAAAAATTGCTCGAAGAGTTTGAAAAGTATGAGATTCCGTGGGTCTAATTAAACTTAGAAAAGTCTTTATATAGAGCCGTTTTTTACATACAAATAAGTAAGATAGCCAATAAAATCATTGACAACTTGACCATAATGTGCTAATATTGTAAAACAATCAGATTAAATCTGGTTGTTTTATTTTAAGACGAATTCCTTATTATTAGTACTTTGAGCTACGAAACTAACTTCGTAACGAGGGATTATGGGTTCTGCCGAGATGCAGTCAAAAATTTTGAGTTTAATGCCAAAGGTATTGGCGAGAAATTTTTGACAAGTCGTAGGCGAAATCCATGATTTTGCAGTAGGAGGTAGTTTCGTAGCTCAAAGTTAGCACAGGGAAGTAAGTCTTAAAACACTCAAAAAAAATGATAGAACTTGGAGTAGCATCACTTATGGCGATTTCCGCGTTTTATGGAGGAGTACCGGACGATATTGCATTGAAAAGTACTCCTACAGCCAAGGTTGGTTTCTTACAAGGAAATAATTTAGAAAGCAAAAAAGCTAAGGCAGGTCCTTTAACACTTGAGGCATACACAAAGTCATACTTCGTAGACACACCGATTCTTGTCGAAATTGCAAAATGTGAATCGCATTACACGCATTTCGGTAAAAACGGGAAGGTCATTCGAGGAATTGTTAACTCTAGTGACATCGGGATAATGCAAATCAACGAATATTATCACGGAGATACAGCTAAAGCACTCGACCTCGATATACATACATTGTCGGGAAACATGAGTTATGCGAAATGGCTTTACGAAAAATATGGATCGGACCCATGGGTCCACTCCTCAAAATGTTGGGGAAAGAAGGCAAGTGAACTTGCACTAAAAAATTAACAATTTACAAAAAATCCGCTCGAGAGGGCGGGTTTTTTGTTTTTAATTTTCAGTCAATCAAATATGGAAACTTAAATTTTTTTTGCAATCAGCAAAAAAAGAATCATAATGAAGGGGCAGGGAAAGGTACGGGTAAAATTGAACAAAGCAAAATATAATTTTCTGTTGGTATTTTAAATAAATACAGGAGGGAAGGAGCATATAGAATTTATTATAGTATGTCGCACAATATATCTTTTGCGACTCTTATTATCTGAACGGCTCAGCGAGCAATATCGTTGAGCCGTTCCCATATATAACCCCTATTCTCCCATCTCTTCTCTTCGTGTTATACGCTACATGCTACACTCTACATGACTTCCCCTACATCCATCCTTTTACAATGACCGTGACGGGCACTATAGCCTTATTCCAAATGATAGCAATTATGATGTTGTGCCATACCCAAAGCGACGATGTCTTGGTTATGTCCCAGGTAAAGTCCCAGGCTATGACTATGTACTCTTTAGTCTTATCAAAAGCTGTTTGAAATCTTTCTGAAGCAAAAAATTCTTTTAAATCAAAGCCGAAATATGCGATTATAAAAATCGCGATTACAATCAGAATTATTGTTTTTACAAGTCCCTTCCGACCCTCTGCTTTGTTCATACCTTAATTATAGAGTCAAAAATAAAAATGTCATTAAAAAAAAGTGGATTTCCCCTTCCCTACGGAGGGAGGTTTAGTGTCGCACAATGTGGGGTAGCTTTTAGTTGTTAGGTTTTAGCTGTTAGAGTAAAGGGAGAATACAGGTGCTCCTCTTACCTACTTAACAGCTAACACCTCTAAAGCTACCCGACCTACAACTTACAACTGAAAACCTACAATGAAAGCACAAAAATCTTTCTTATTATTCATTGTCTTCCCTCTTACTCTTCCTAACAGCTAAAAGCTAAAACACCTAACAACTATTTACTCTTCTCTCTTTTCTTACTAACACCTAACAGCTATTTAAAAATAATCAAGTGGATTAAGATATGCCTGCAAGTCTGCTACCGGAATAGCTACGGGAGAACACGGTGTAGTTCTTCTACCTGGTATATCCCCTAGTTTCATTACCTTAACACCCTGAGATGCAAATACTGAGATGTGTAAATGGGGTCCGGTCGAGTAGCCGGTTGATCCTGTATAACCTATAAGGTCTCCTCTCTTAACGCTCTGCCCTTGTGAGACCTTCACCAAATCAAGATGTCCGTAAGCAGTAGATACACCATTACCGTGATTTATAAGAATCCACTTACCGTACGAATAACACCCCTTTGCAACACTGGTGTTCCCAGTACCTTCGATAATACCGTCTGCGGGAGCGTATAGTTCCGTACCGCGCGAAGCTCGAAAATCAATACCATTATGTCCTTGTCCGCTATAAGCTCCCGACTTTGCAAAAGGAGTGTTGCCGAAGTATTGAGTTACACAATTTGTCGCCTTGGTAACTCCAGTATAACAAGACTCAATAGCCATATCGGGTAAAAGAGCGGTAAATATTTTCGTGCCAGGATCAGGAAGTCTACCCGGATCAACCTCAAAATTAAGTTGCGACTCCAATTCAAAAAGCTCTTGTTCAAAGGCCTCCTTTATTTCCTGCCGTCTTTCGAGCTCACGTCGATAATTCTCCTCTTCACTCTTTGTTGCTTCAAGCAAGGCGGCTTTTTCTCTTTTATTGGCTTCTGTTATCTCTTTTTGATCAGAAATTTTTTCTCGAAGTGACACCAGATTCTCTCTGTTCTTTTCATTTAGCTGTCGTTTTGATATAAGAGTCAGACGAAGTTCTTGCAAATTTTTTGCGTGATCTTGGACGCTTCTTTGAAAATTCTCAAGAGTTTCGACAGAGTCTAAAACTTCAGACAAACTACCTTCTGTAAGCACTCTTTCTATAAAAGATATGGACTCCATTTTATTCATATCTTTTATTGTCTTTGCTAACACTTCAGAACTTGTGTTGATTTTTTCTTCCGTATTAAAGATTTCGACTCCAATCTCTTCAATTGTAAGGGATACGGCGCCAAGCTTAGCTTCGGTAGATTTAATTTCTGTCAGAAGTTTCAGTCTTTCAGCATTTAATCTATTTATGACTGATTGCAAAGTATTGGCTTCGGCCCCAGTTTCCTGTACTTGTAACTCGTACTTTGCAATCTCTTTCTCTAATTCGGCAATTCTGTCATTTCTATCCCTTATTTCGGACTGTAACTGTTCTATGTTTGACGATCCTCCACTCTGCTGAGCTGACATATCTAAAGGAGATAAAATTAGGATGAAAGCAAAAATAGACACCATAAAATATAAAATGGCTCTAATGTATTCCCTCTTTAGATTAAAATTTGAAGATTCCATCTTTACTACTTACTCAAAATTTCGATTGATTTTTGAATCCTACTTAACGCCTCTTCCCTACCCAGAACGAAAGCTAAGGTGAAAGGATCTGGCGATTTTTCTTTTCCAGACAAAGCAATCCGAGTCGGCCACAGCACATTACCCCTACCCTCTTTCTCGACATAATTCCATATTGAAGATTTTAAAAACTCTATATTCCAGTTTTCATCCCCTATTTCCTTCCAGGTCTCCCAAACATATTGAAGGTGCTTTTTAGCATTTTCTTCAGTCGCATCCTTCTTCCATATCAAATCTTTTGGCTCTACATCTATACTTTCAATTATGTATGAAAACTCTCCCGACTTTGCGAGATCGGAAATTTGAGATAAATGAGCAACTCTCTCAAGCACTATGTCCGAAAATCTGCTCATAAAAGAAGTGTCGCCTAAAACCTTCTTAAATTCCTGAACTTTCTCCAACTCTTCTGTTACAAGCTCTCGCCTCTTATCTTCAGGTAATCTTTTGATGTATTCGCGATTTATCCAATCCAATTTTTCAATATTGAAGACCGCCCCACCCTTCTGCACCCTTGTCAGATCAAAATCTTTTATCAAATCATTAATCGAGAAAAATTCTTGATCATCTTTCGGATGCCAGCCCAAGAGAGCAAGGAAATTATTCATCGCCTCTGGCAAGTAACCTTTTTGCATATAGTGAGCTATAGAGACACTCTCCCCATGCTTCCGTTTTGATAATTTTGATTTGTCGGTTGCTAAAATAAGCGGTAGGTGAGCATATTCTGGTATTGGGGCACCTATCGCTTTTGCGATCAGAATTTGTCGCGGAGTATTTGATATATGGTCTTCACCGCGTATGATATGAGTGATGCTCGATTCAAAATCGTCGATTACGACAGTCATATGGTATAGTGGCTCATCGACAGATCTCGCAATTACAAAATCACCAAGCTCTGACGTATCAAACGTAATCTCACCTCTTATGAGATCATTAAAAGATACTGACTCCCCAGGGTTTCTAAATCTTACCACATCAACCATTCCCTCCCCTTCCTTAGCTTTTTCGTTTGATACATAGGCTTTATTTTCATCTATTAGCTTCTTTATGTAGCCTTTGTATTTTTCGTTATTGTCCGACTGTCTTAAAAAGCCGTCGTTTTCAAGAGAAAGCCATTTAAAACCAGCCATAATATCTTCTTCGTATCGTTTCTCGCTTCTTTTTTTGTCTGTGTCTTCTATTCGGACCAGAAATAAACCCCCATTTTGTTTTGCAAATAGATAATTAAAAAGAGCCGTACGAGCGGTACCAATATGAAATAGCCCCGTTGGTGACGGCGCAATTCGAACTACTGGCTTTTTTACCATATTTTCCATACGGCTATTATATCACAACAAAGCAATCAGAAAATCGGTCTATTTCTCGTGCGACAATGCTATTGCCATTATTTCTCGAGAAATCTTCTCGGCAGCGTCGGGTTTTGAGAACTCTTTTGCCTGAACGGACATCCTCTGCCTAAGTTCCAAATTCTTCATAAGACGCTCGATTTCGGAAACCAATATATTGTGACTTAAATTGTTTTCTTCTATAACAATACAAGAACCAGTACGTGCATAGTTGAAAGCGTTTTTGAGCTGATCGTGACTTATCTCCTCCGGTATCGGAATTATTATTGAAGGCAACCCCCAAAGAGCTATCTCAAATATACTTGAACCAGCTCGAGAAACAGCCAAAGACGCAGCGCTCGATGCCATTTGCATCCCGAGATCATTTAGATAATCAAAAGGCTTGTATCTGTTTTTGTAGGGACTTTTTTCAAGTATCACACTCGCTGTGGATGTAACTTCTTGAAAATTTTTCTTGCCCGTCTGGTGTATTACTTGAAAATTTTCCACAAGCTCCGGTAGCGCATCTATCAATACTTCATTTATTTTCTGCGATCCTTGAGAGCCACCAAGAAACAGAATCACTGGAACATCTCGATCCAATCTTAGAAACTCAAAGGCTCCTTCCTGCCTTATCGGCATAATACCTTTACGAATCGGATTACCCGTGAGGGCAACTTTTTCTTCAGGAAAATATTTTGCCGCCTCTGGGTACGAGATCGCGATTCTACGAGCAAATCGTGCTGCCCAAACATTAACTCTACCCGGTGAACTATCAGACTCGTGTATTATGACAGGAATACCGAAAATTTTAGCTGCAATAAGTGCTGGAAAACTGGCGTAACCACCTTTACCAAAAACAACATCGGGGTAAATTTTGAATACTTCCCATACCGCCTGTACAATACCTGTTCCAGTTTTTACCAGATCTAATACATTTAGTATTGATTTGTACCTCCTGCGTTTACCAGCAAAGGCGCGTTTGAAAATTATATCCTGATCGTAAAGAGCTCGAGCATTGTATTTATCCGTAGACATAAAATACAACTGAGGATCAAGTATGCGCTCCTCTTTGGCGATACGCCTTAGTTCTTCGGCAATGGCTATTATAGGATAAAAATGTCCACCACTTCCTCCTCCTGTAAAAAGAATCTTCATAAAATTAGTTGAAACCTACGCAAATGGCGAACTCTTGCCCAGTCGGATGACAAGGTTTCCGCCCAACTGCGGTATTTTATCCTTCGCTCTATAAGGTATAGCACTCAGGATAAAATCCTTGTGCGCCTCGAATTTCATCCATTTGCGTAGGTTCTATTATTATAACATAGGGATTGCAACATTTAATATGCAACTTGTAACACAAAAGGATAATTTACAATTTCGGAGTATAGAAACTTTTCGGGGGCTATTTATCCTTTTCTCAATAACCCACTAATCACTCTAAAGCGTCTATCTTTTCTCAGTCCGT
>PCWC01000014.1 GCA_002787175.1 Parcubacteria group bacterium CG11_big_fil_rev_8_21_14_0_20_39_22
TCCGGTTCACCAATTTTCATTTATTAACAGGGATGAGACACACTAATCTTTACAGACCCATATTTTTTTACAAACCTCCTGCTGTGACGAACAAGACTTTTTTTCTTGGTCTTCATTAGAATTTCCCTTCATTTTTTGATACTGAGAACTGAGAATGGACTTCTCTAAAGTTAAAGAATAACACCCAAAGAAAAATAAAGAAGGGAGGTTTTAAACACCCCTTCCTCCCAGTGATTCAAATTTTTTCTTCCATTTCATTTTCCTCCTTTCGCTCATAGTTTCCATTCTTCCTATAAGGGTTTTCCGTATCGGTGAAAATCCCGAAAATCTTAAAATGCCTTTACGGATTTCGTTTGTCGTATCGCCCATTATCAAACGTCCGATAATCGGCGGGATATTTGAACCAACCACAATACGAGCACTCCTGCCCTTTAGCAATCGTTTCCAGCCAAGTCCGTTTTTGTTAAATCTAAACGCAAACCCAGGCAACCACATCCGATCAAACACACCTTTGAGTATAGAAGGCATCGTAGACCACCACATAGGATAAAATATTACGAGATGATCACACCACTTTATATCTTCCTGCAATTTACATAAATCAGGTTCGAGGTCTTGGACTACCTTGTAACCCTTATGCAAAATTGGATCAAAATTTAAATCGCCTACATTCACACGCCTAACTTCATAGCCGGAGTGTCGAGCCGCCTTTTCATAATCGTTCGCAAAGGCACCGAGCAATGTTTCCTTGTCGGGATGACCGAGGATTATGGTTATCCTCCTTTTTTTCATAATGTTATTCACTAAGGAGTCTCTGTATCTCGACTTGATGTTTTTGCATAACTTCCATCGCTGCCACATTTTGGTCTTTGCCACTCTTCACTTTTTCTTGTATTTCCTCCCCTATCTGCTTGAAAAATTGAGGGTTCTTTTCTATAAGAGCAAAGATTTTATCTTGCTCTGCTTCAGGCATCCCCTTCATCTTTGACCTTAACATTTTCTTCATTAAAAAATTAAACATATATTTAATTATAACAATGAAAAAGGAATTGACCAACAAGTCTTTCCACAAACTCAACCCTTGTCGTATTTCGATTATTGTAGTATTTTAATAATGCTATGAATGGTTCATTACAAAATGCAAGTATTACGGGGACCATTGACTTGAGGGGACGAAATGTTCCTGAGAGGAAAAGTTTCGTAAAAAACTTATCCCTCTTACTTGAAAAAGCAGGAGGAAGATGTGTCACAGGCAACTCTCAATGTTGCGAAGTGCAAGTAATTTGTCCTTTCAATGACCGTGCTGTCGGAATTTTCACTTAAAAGCACAGTCATCTACTACCCACGGCGGTGTATCCTCGGATACACCGCTTTTTTATCTTGATAACCTGAAAATCTCCGCCGATTTTATCTCTTTTACGACTTGTGCTGGAAATTTGTGCAACGGTATTTCTTCTTTCAGATTGTCTAATATTTTATTTTTATTTTCCGAAGCAGCAAAAACAATCGCACTGGAAACTTGCTTGAGTAATGTGAAGGTCGCCGTTATTCTAAATCTAAATTGATTTCTATCTCCGACATCGACTCCGGCTATAAAGTGACCAGTGTCGTTGAAGTTTAAGTTAAATCTTTCCAAGTCATCGTCAGGAAATATTCCAGCCGTATGTCCATCGGATCCAATACCTAAAACAGCCAACAAGACAGAGTCTTTATTTTGCTCTATCCATTTTTTTATTTTCTCATCATACAAATGAGCTGTTTCCAATAAATCCTGCTTATCCTCAATCTCAATATAATTCGCTCCCCTATCTAAAGCCATCTTAAAAAAACTTGTGCCACTGAGACCCGAAAAATTTTTATTCTCCTTATCTACATCGTATCTTTCGTCAAGAAGAGCGAGAGTCAAATTCCCACAATCTTCGGGCAATTGCACTCCATCAATAAAAGAAAGTGCTGAGCCACCGGATAGAAATAACAATACAGGTTTACTCCTGTGAGTTTCAATCAAGTCACCGATACTAATGGTCGCCGACCTGCGAGCATCTTCTTCTGTCTTAAAAATATTCTCCTTCATTTAAAATAATTTAGAAACTGGTCCATCGCTCCCTTTCTTATATTTATGAAGAGGGGTTTTTGTCCATCTCTCAAGTATTGGAGTTATAAATTTCCAGGAATTTTTGACCTCGTCTGTACTTGAAAAAAGTGTCTGCTCCCCAATTATGCAATCAAATAGTACACGCTCATAAGCATCCGGTATCATTGATCCGAAACCTGATTCCTCATAAGAGAAATTAAGTCTTTTAGATTCGACTTCGTTTTCAAATCCAGGTCTTTTCACCCAAAACGATATTGATATCCCCTCATTCGGCTGAATCCTAAAAGTTAAAACATTACACTTACAACCTCCTTTGCAATCATATTTAGACAACTCTCTTTGATTTCTCATACCAAAATGCACATTTATTTCCATCTTCTCGTTACCGAGACCTTTTCCGGATTTCATATAAAAAGGCACTCCTCGCCACCTACTATTATTTATATAAGCCTTGAGCGAAAAGAATGTCTCCGTTTCTGAACCTTCAGCAACTCCTTCCTCACCTTGAAATCCCTCATACTGACCTCTTATGACCTGGTTTTCAATTGCACTCGACTTTATTTTTTTCAAAGCACCGAGGACTTTTGCTCGCTCGGGTCGCACATAGTAGGCAGTAAGAAATTTCGGCTCTTCCATCGCAACGTGTGATAACATCGCCAGCATATGATTTTGCCCAACATCGCGCAACAATCCAACAGAATCATAAAAAGCACCCCGAGTACGCAACCCTTCTGCTTCGTGAAAAAGTATATGAACGGAATTTATATGATTTCTGTTCCAAATAGGTTCAAACATTCCGTTTGCAAAACGAAAGACCATAATGTTTTGCAATGCCTCTTTCGCGAGATAATGGTCGATACGAAATATTTGTTCTTCGTCAAATATCTTACCGAGCATTTTATCGAGTTTTATCGCCGTATCGGTGTTATTTCCAAACGGCTTTTCAACTAATATTCTTGTCCATCCGGTATTATCATCACAAGGTTTGTTTAGTTCTGATTTTCCGATACCTTTGAAAATAGTTTCGTACTGAGAGGGAGGCACAGCAAGATAAAACAATTTATTTGAACATTGACCAAACCCGATATCAATTTCTTCGAGTCTTTTCTGCAGAGACTTGTATCCATCTTCAGAATCAAAAAATCCCTGAAGATAGGATGAATTTTCGATAAATTCCTCGACGAGTTTCTCATTATATGAGTGATTCTTATCATTTATATATTCTCTGAGTAAGTTTTTGAACTCTTCTTCGCTGAAAGTACGTCTGGAAAACCCGACCAAAGAGAACCTTTTCGGCAAAAACCCCTTACCATAAAGGTCAAGAAGCGCGGGAATTAATTTCCGTCTGGCTAAATCACCAGTAATGCCAAATATCACAAAAATCGTCGGGATATCGGGTATTTCTTTTTTAAGATTTTCACTCATAGGGTAATGATAACATGATTAAAGCCGATGTAAGAAATATCATCTCACAGAAAAATGGCAATAAACACCTCAATCTTTCGATTGGGGTAAGATCTACCTATCAAATCTTACCCCAATCAATTTACTATCTTACTCTGTAGTAAGTTAGTAAATTGATTTAGGGCACTCCGAAAACCAGACCCCTGTATTGCAGACCTCTCTATCACCATTTCATATCGTCCAAATTTTTTCGATTAGACCAAACAAAACGTGCAATAAAAATAGAAAGAGAAACAAAGCTGGAAACTACAAAGATGAAGAAGGCACGCATATGATTGACGAAAATACTTGAAATAATTCGTACTGAAGGATCATAAAGTTCTTCGCCTGACACAGGCTTTAATGTATTCAGGATTGCAATAATAACTGAGGAAAGTAGAAAAGCGGACAATACTAAAAAATTATTAACTCCCGACTTTCTACCTAAAGAAGTTAAACCAGATATCACGGCAATTACTGCAACAGATATCCAGACAATTAAATCAAACCTATCGTCTCCAAGTTCCAGACTAAAAACAAATGCAGTAACTATTACAAAAATATTGTAATAGATTAAGTTTGCCTTAAACCATGAGCCGAAACAAAGATTATTTATCTTTTCATTTTCCATTTTAAAAACTGACGGCTAATCATTAAGATACTCCTCTTTGCTATTTTCATCGTGTGCATCAAACGCACGATAATTTACCAATATCTCCTCACCCTCCTCAATGTCACGATTTGCGACACCTAATGTTTCCTGCTCGCCAGGAGCTGGAACAGCATCAATATTGTTTTTTATCGAAGAATGATTTGTAAACCTACTATCATCGATGGAGTAAACGCATTTATTTGTCGTCATAGATAGATAAGAATAACGATATATAAGCTCCCGATGCTCTGCTGGCATTTGCTTTACTTCTTCGGGATCAAAAAGAATATCGAAACGTGGGTTGAATCTCCAAGTTACAGTCCCTTTCGGAATTTTTTCATCCGCAAATAATCCTATTCCCTCAATTTTACTTGGCTTTGCACTTGCTTTTATTGTTAGCATAAATAGTTTTATTTTGTCTCAAACTGGATAATCTGAAAGCCGTGTTTTTCAACTTCTTCCGGCGACCAAAAAGTCTGATTTTTGGTTTTGAGAATATAGGTGGCAACAACTTGGCTTAAATCCCAATCTCAACATTCCAATCCATCGGAATCAATGTGAGATTGATGGGGTGTTTAAAGTTATTCTCTGACTTCCACAAGGTCAACTTCTTCTTGATTGCGGATACTAATTCTTTGCGGTTTTGAATCTTTTTTCCGGTCATACGCAAGAATATTTCAATCGGTGCGATTTGGATTTTAACCCTCGCAGTGTTCGCATACACAAAGACATCGGCGATACCTGTTGTCTCCGAAACGATATCACGAACTGATTTTGAAATTGCTTCTGCCTCCGCATCCGACACAGACGCATTGTCGTATTCAAGATTTATGAGTGGCATATATGGATAGTGTACTAAATTTTTTAGAAAATTTAAACTGCTGTAGCATCCAAAAATCTCCTTACTATTTTTGTATTTATGTACTTGAACCTGTTCTTTAGAAAACAGCGTAGTCCCAGTGGTCTGACCACTGGGACTCGGGATGACCTATGCACAAGAACTTTTTTCGTATTATCATTCTCTCGACGGTTTAATTTTTTGCAGATTTTAAGCTCGCGGTAATTTTAAATAAAAAGTACTGCCTTTTCCAATGCCCGGAGACTCGACCCAAATTTTACCGCCGTGGTGGCGTATGATTTCTTTTGAAATATAGAGTCCGATACCTGTCCCTTCGGTATATTTATGCTTGGCATTATCGGCTCGGAAAAATCGAGTAAAGAGTCTCTTGCGGTCTATCTTGCTTATACCTATACCAGTATCGGTAACCGAAAGTATGATGTATCGATTGTCGGTTTTACCTTTTATTTTTATACTACCACCATCCGGGGTGTACATAATTGCATTGTCTAAAAGAAATTGAAAAACCGATTTTATCCTCTTTTTGTCTGCCTCTATCGAAAGCGAGTCGTCTAAATCTATAGAAATATCTATATTTTTCTCCTTCGCCGTTTGTCCAAATTCTTTGACTATTTCTTCCCAAAGTATTTTTGGCGACAATGCTTCAAAAGAGTATGAATAGGAACCGCTCTCGGCATTGGTCGCCTCAATTAAAGTATTTGTAAGCTCGATGAGCTTGTTGTTTGACTCCTTTATCTTCTGCATCCGATCCCGAAGTTCTTTCTCGTCAGTAATTTCCGATGAAGTGTCCGAAGACCATTTAATATATGTAAGTGGTGTCCTAAATTTGTGTGTTACTACGTTTATAAATTCATACTTAAGCTTCTCCATCTCTCGAAAATGACTGAGTGCAAGATAGCCGATACTTATAAATATAAGTCCTGAAAGTACCGGTATAAACCAAGTTGGGAATGTCGGGAAAAGCTCCTCAACTAAGTTGCTCGAATAATTAAACGCTACAAGAAAAAGACTTACGAGTGTAATCGAGACAATGACGACAACGGTGCGTCTGGCAACAATCCTGATATCGAGAAGCGAGTACCTTACAATCGCATAAGCAAAGAACAAAGTGTAGAAACCAAAAAGCATTGAAATAGCAGGATCAAAATCGATACCATATATTGGCAAGACGGCAGTAGTTCCTATCGCGTAACCTACTATATGACCATAGAGGAAATACTTCATCCTTATACGTTCGATACCTTTTGAATTGATAAAACCCTTTATCAAATAGAAGAAAAAGTGTACCGGAATGACTACTATATAAACTCGCATAAGCCAATAGAGCGGACCAGGTGCGTAATAATAGTCGAAATACATTTTGGGCTCTGGCTGTGCCACCAAAAGTTCTGGCTTTATAGCAAAAAATACCATAAGAGCTATACCGACTATATAATTGCCTATTAGCCACTTGTAATGCTTACCAGCTGTACCAAGGAGCGAGAAAACCATATGTGCATTGAACATTATTATGGCTATGTTTACCGAATTGGTACTGTAAGCTCTGAAAGCTGACTCTATGCTATCCGCATTGGTTCCCAGAAAATGACCTATATAGAAAAGTGCCACAGATAAGGTCGATGCAAAAAAGGTAACATTGAGTATTTTGCGCGGGTCTTTAAATAAGACATAAACACCGATACTCACGGAGCTTATGATGCTTAGGATTACTACTATATTGTGTATGATGAGATTGCTTAACATTTTACTTTAAAATGATCACTCTACTATTGTAGACAACCACTTATAACTCTACAAGTAACAACGAGCCGTACCCTGATCACTGATGTTTCTATGGCAACCACTTTATCGGCTCCTTGCCAGACTTTTTAAGAAAGTCGTTTGTTTTACTAAAATGCTTGCAACCGAAGAATCCAGTATAAGCCGAAAACGGCGAAGGATGAGGTGCTTCGAGAATTAGATGCTTTGTTTCATCTATGAGGTCTTTTTTCTTTCGAGCATAATTACCCCAAAGTATGAAAACTACATTCTCTTTCCTTTCGGAAATTTCTTTAATAACAGCATCAGTAAATATTTCCCACCCATTGCCCTGATGGGAACCGGCGGAATTCGCTCGGACGGTAAGAGTCGCGTTTAGTAGTAAGACCCCCTGCTTCGCCCAAAATTCCAAATTACCATACGAAGGAATATCTCCCCCAATATCGTCGACTATTTCTTTGTAAATATTTTTTAGCGAAGGCGGTATGCGGATTTTCTCTGGCACCGAAAAGCAGAGCCCGTGCGCCTGTCCTGTGCCGTGATAAGGATCCTGTCCAAGTATCACGACTTTGACATTGTCGAAAGAGCAAAGTTCAAACGCGTTAAATATGAGCTTCAGTGGCGGAAAAATTTTGTTCGACAAATACTCTTCTTTTACAAAATCGGCAAGCTTCTTGAAATACTCTCCCGAAAATTCACTTGCCAATACCTCCCTCCACGACTTTTCTATTTTGACCTGCATATAGAGACATTATACTCGCAATAGGGATAGTATGTAAAAAAAGTGTTCTATATACGTCTTATACATTATTAGCTTTAGAAACTATAAACTTATCATATGAAAACGGGCTAAAGAAACTTTTCGGGGGCTGAATATGATAAAGTACAGCTCTGTTTAAAGGTATTTCTTTAATTATCTAAAACCATGTTTA
>PCWC01000057.1 GCA_002787175.1 Parcubacteria group bacterium CG11_big_fil_rev_8_21_14_0_20_39_22
GCTTCTAGTTTTTGTTTTTAGATTCTTTTTCATTTTTGTCTGATTAATTGATAGATTACTCTATGTTATCAGACACACTTTATTTTACAGTCCCAAAATTTCCTTACCTATCCATTTTCGGCGGGGGGTGTGGGGGGAGCCGCTTAAAAAATGAAAGGAAATTTTATGGTTTTGTTTCCGCCGCTTCACCATATAAATATTATATGGCAGTTTGGCATATTACGCAATGGAATATTATGATATAAGCATATGCCACGAGCTTTATACAAAGAGGAGCACCAAAAAATCGTAGAACGTTTGAAAAAGGCGCGTATTGATGCTGGCTTGGATCAGGTTGAGGTAGCAGAAAAACTAGGGAGGACACAGTCCTACGTTTCAAAAATTGAGTCGGGGCAAAGACGTTTTGATGTACTACAGCTGAAAGAATTTGCAAAATTATACAAAAAAGATATTGATTTCTTCATAAAATAGACATGGCAAAACGCATAAAAAGGGACTGGCATCCTGTCTTTAAAAAATATATGGAATTTATCGCAAAACATCCCAATTATGCAGGGATGCCCTTTTTATATAAGAAAGATAGCTCAATTCGCTGGGTTGTAACACGAGGAAGCGAAGCTGGCCAAGCTCGCCTAAAGTGGTGGGATAAAAAAAGAAAAGAATTAGGTTTGCCAAAAGGAGATGCATGGATATCCAAAACAGCTAGAGCAATCCATCCCACAGGAGAAAAACCGTGCCAAATTTGTGGAAAAGTTATGAGTTTAGACTATGTCTACCAAAACAAACGCAACACTATGAGTCCGGGTGCAATGAGCAATGCTCCAGACAGACTAGATGGATACCATACCTACAATCTTTGTTGTCGTGGTAAACAAGACACGGGAAGACATAAAAGTAATCTTGCAAGGTATGGAGAGGATAGACGTGCTTATGAAAACTGGTCTGAAGGAGATTGGAAAGCTGCAAGTTGGTTAATGAAAGAATTTCAAAAACATGGTGTTAGTCCTGACCATCTCGGACCAATTTCTCTCGGATTTAGCCATAGGCCAAAGTTTAGGCCTCTGACACGAGCTGCTAATTCTGCTAGAAACAACAGAATGACGTTAGCAGATATAAAACTACTTCTTCAAGAAGAAATGGCCGAGCCAGTCATTTCTTCTCATTCGAAACATCTTTGGGATTTACTAAAAAATGAAGTAACTGATAATGAAGGTGCGTTAAAACTTGGAAAACTCATGCGTGAAAACATGCATCATGTTCTTTCAATTTTTTCATATCTTGCAGAGAATGGTCATAAGGATTTTTTGATAAAAAACTTCTTACACCCAGAATATGCTGATTATTCTATAAAATTTGAGGATTTTGATCCTGAAACTGGAATTTTTAAAAAGATGGTTAAGATTAATGGAACAAAAAAGCAGTATGCGAATAATGCAAAAAGATATATACGCATTTCTCTTGATTCCTTAAAACAATATTCTTTAAAGAAAAACCGTAATTTGAAAAAGTGGTTAACGGATGAAATTGCAGAAAACCTTAGTCAAGTTATTAAACATCTTGAGCGCGGGAACGAAAAGAAAGCACTAGCATGTCTTTTTGAAACATTTGAAATTGTCGCAAAAAATCTAGCTAAAAAATTTTGATATATTCACCCGGGGAAATGAGCCCTCTTGCAAATTTCTGGAAAGGATGTGCAGGTTTGGTTGTTAATTTTATTTTGATATCAGGGCCACCAACTTCGACATTGAATAAATCCCCAATCGCATTTTCCGTAGTAATATAGTTTTCTTCGTTATTAATAATTGGATTAGGAAAAAGCTCCTCAGGATCTCCGTTCAAGACTCCGATAATTACAACCCTCTTTCTTTTTTGAGGAACGCCAAATTGTACAGCATGCAGTTTTTTTCCTGCTACGGAATAACCTAATCGCTGGAAATTATTTTTTACTTCCTCATAGGTTTTACCGCCATTTATTGTTAAAATACCCTCCACATTTTCCATAACAAATACTTTAGGCTTAATTTTTTTTACAATATTGACAAATTCTTTGTAAAGAAAGTTTCTAGGATCATCAATCATTCTCTTTCCAGCATGAGAAAATCCTTGGCATGGCGGACCCCCTACGACAATATCAACCTTTCCTCTCTCAGATTCTTTTAAGACTGTATCTTGAATTTGCTTATCGGCGATATCACCTTCAATTAAAACTGTGTCTGTATGATTAGCTCTGTATGTTTCGCACGCCTGCTTAAAATTATCATTAGCAACAATTATCTTATAACCAGCCCAACCAAAGCCTAGACTTAAGCCTCCAGCACCACAAAATAAATCAAGTAAGTTTTTTGTCTTGGTTTTTTTTTGGATTTGGTTTGCGATAGAAAATGCAAGCAACGGCGGAACGGCATTGCCAATCTGTTTACACAAAGACCCTTTCGATCCTTCAAAAATATAGTTGTCAGGAAAAGATTGAAACCGAGCCGCTTCGCGTGCGCTTATTACACGATTATGGATTGGATGTATGTATGTGCCATTTCCAGGACGATTAAAATAGGTTGTTATTGTGTAACTTGGTTTATCAAAAGAGAGTCTGCCGTACAGAGTTGTCCTGCCTCCAGACACGCGTATCTGTTCCAACCTTTTTGAAGGTATGTCATGTGGAATATTTTTCCAGTTTCCCCCAGGCGGAACTGATTTAACCATTCTGAGATCATTTTCACTCAGTGAGTAAGTTGTATGATTATAGACCATAAGCAAATAGATTTTCCTTTTGAGGTTTTAAGAACGAATTAACCATTTTTGTGTGTTTACCTAGAATATAATTTCTTTCTTCTTCATCTAGTCCATATAATTCAAATACTTTCATATTCAACTGGTATATACTTTCTTGATCGTCAGTATTTTTAATTAAAGCAACAAGATTTTCAATTTCTCTTTTCTCGGAAGATGAAGGTATGGCGATGGGTAATTCTGATAGCTCGTAGTTGCTAATGTGATTGTTTGAATTGGTTATTTTAAATCTCCAATTAAGTAACATTGAATTAAGCACCCCAAGTAAATAGGTAAGGCTAACTTCTTGACTCCCGAAAAGTGATTCATTAAATGTTAGAAAATTACAAGAATTACCCAAAACAATATTTCCCGGTATTTTCGTAAACTTTAAGCGCTTTTCGAGGTGAATATTTGAGATTTGTTGGCAAACTAATCTTTCTCTGTTTATATATTTACTTTTTTCTGTTGTTTTTTGTATAAATTTTTCATCAGTAAAAAATTCTCCTAATGTATAAGAAAATTCGCTCACATTATTACCTCGCAAAAGCGGTAACGATGTTTTTTTGTTCGTTATAAAACCTTTATCCAAAGTTAAATCCAATTCGCCACGAGCATTACAAACCGATGTTAAGCTACGAAGTTTTGGAAGGGTATTTAGTTTTTGGAGAATTCTCCATCCAATCTCACTTTCAATAACAATTGGTGCGGTTTCGCTCGTTTTTTCTATATGATCAACGCTAACCTCTACGCCCTCTTTTGCAAAATCACCCTGATTAATAACTTTGGGATTGATGCGGATAACATCCCCGGGCTCTTTTTTGTCTAATGCAAAAAAACAAAACGCTTGCGATATATCAGGGAAAAATTCATTTTTTTCTGGAATGATGTATATCTTGAATAACTTATAGTTGTTTATGATTCTTTTTCGCAGAAGCTCACTTTGCTTATCATTAAGTAAAGTTATAGGAATTATTGCACCAACTTTACTAGATTTATGTGTATAATTTTCAAGGATTTCTTCTAGAAAGATTTTGTAGTAATTAAGAGTCCCTTGATTAAATTTGTATACATTATTTGCTCTAATAAAATCAAGAATATTTTTAATATCCAGTGCATGCTGATTTAAGTTTAAGCCGTCTTGATACTTGTTTCCGTTTGCTTTAAGTAATTTATAAGGCGGATTGGTCAGAACCACATCAAAACCATTTTTTATCCCAAAAATTTCTCTTGGACTTCGTTTTTCAATTTTCCCATTACGCGAGCCAAACAAAATATCGCCTTTATAAAAATTCTCAGATTTTATTTTTACAGAAACGTCGTACTTTGATTTTATGTAAAGAGGTAATATTTTAATCAGTAGGTCAATAGCCTCCGCATCTATATCAGATAGATAAATATTATCAATAAGCTTTTGAAAAGCTTTTTGATTAAGGTTGCCAACTCTTTCAAGTATTTCATCTATATATGCAACCGCAAAAATACCAGTGCCAGAGCATGGCTCCAAAAAGGTCAATTTTAAGAGATCGTCATTATTTGATTCACTCAAGCTTTCTTGTGCAATTAAGCGAGCAATTGAATAGTCCGTGTAATAAATTCCATAGTGTTTCCTTTTGTCTGTATTCACAATCTTTTCAGACTCTCGTTTTTTCTGGTGAAGTAGTCCAACGAGTTGAAAAATTTTCAGGGGGTCAATTTTATCTCCAGTTTTCATGCTCGTATAGAGCATTTTATCGATTTGATTATCTAAATTCGGCTTCTTCAAGAAAAAACTCAAAAGCTTATCTAAAAGCTCTTGTTTGTTTAGGTAATGAGAGCAAAGGGAACTATAGATTTTAAAGATTTCATTCATAAGATATTTTGATTATAGCATTTTAAGCATCTATCGTTTAATAACAGAAATTATCCTTCCATTTATCATAAAATCATCCTCACTGGAGATATAAATAGGTTTATGTTTAGGATTGCTTGATTCAGAAATTAATTTTACATCTCCAGTTTTTGTATCTCGTTCAAATTTTTTGAGATTTGCTGCACCATCAATAATTGATAAAACATGATCTCCATTTTTTGGCGTCTTATATTCAGAATCAATTAAAACAAAATCTCCTTCTTCAAGATTCTTACCATCAATCTTTGCGCGGTTCATAGAGTCACCTTCTACACGCAAAGCAAAAACTCCATCTTTTCGATTCAACTTGCTTCGTGAAATTTTTAAATAGCCGGCAATATTTTCTTCGGCAAACAATGTCGCAGGGCCGGCATTTGCCGCGCCCAAGACAGGAACACGGACAGAATCCATCCCCGTCTTTTTCATAAAAGGTGTTTTCACCGTTCTATCTGCATAAATACCAATAGAACGCGGCTTGTTTGTCTCTCGTTCTAAATAGCCTTCTTCTTGCAACTTCTTCACGTGGTAATGAGCAGACGATGGGTAATTTAAAAAATCAGAAAAATGCTCCGCTATATCTTCCAGAGAGGGAGCGACCCCATGCTCTTGAGAATAGGACACAATGAAATCGTATATTTGCTTTTGCTTTTTACTGATCATAGTATTGACATTCAAATTACTTTCAAATACAATACCAGTATACTTGAAACTTCAGACAGGGGCAAGTATACTTATCCACATGACTTACTGATACTACTATGGCGATACAAGAACAATTTGAAAAATTTTACGAAAATATAAAACTCACTTCGTTTCAACGTGAAGACGCGAAGCGAAAGTACGATGGTGTTTGTAGCAAGCTCCATTCCCATTACTATCCAAATACGACCTACGACGGCAACACGCGATTTCTTATAGGTTCTTACGGTAAGAAAACACATATTCGTCCCGCCCGCGACATAGATATTATTTTTATAATGCCGCCGAAAAAGTTCTCGCAATACGACGACAACAACTCAGACAGTCAGTCTCAACTTCTTCAAAACATCAAGAGGGTATTGGAAGAAAAATATCCAAATACGCCGATTAAGGCGTTTGGCAAAGTAGTCGTTTTGGAGTTTTCCGATCCTCAACACAATGTAGAGCTCTGTCCCGCATGGGAAAACGAGAACGGTACATTTATTATCCCAAACTCCGAAAACGGCGGGAGCTGGGAAGTTGTTGACCATAGAGCAGAAATTAAAAGGATAAAGGATTCCAACGAACAAACAGGCAAAACGAGGGCACTAATACGTATGGTTAAAAAATGGGCGGAGCTTTGCACTGCTCCGGTAAAATCTTACGTGATTGAGAACAAAGTCCTCGAATTCTTCTCATTTAGTAATTCCGACAGCGGATACTCAACCACCATCCGAGATTTTTTCAACTACTTCTATAGCTCTGCATCGGACGAAAAGCTCAAAAGTCATATAAGCACCGCTCTTAATCGAGCCACTAAGGGCTGCGATTTCGAAAGTGAGCAAAAAATTGATAAAGCAACTGAAGAATGGCAAAAAATATTTGGTGAGGCTTTCCCGTCTGCCGAAACGGAGAAGGGTGTCGTTGCAACTTTCCACCAGATAATTTCAAAATTACAATCACTCTTTCCGGCATTAACAGAGGAGCATCTTAATCGAAAATATGGAATCGAAACTGTTCTTAATCCGGATTATTCTGTGACGGTAGATGTTAACGTAAACCAAAATGGATGGCGAAAAAATCATTGGCTTCTGAGTGAGTTTCAAAAACGTGGCTACCGTATCCAAAAAAGTGCAAGCCTTTTGTTCAAGATAATCTCTCACAATGTTCCAGAGCCTTATAGCGTGAAATGGAAAGTGAGAAACTTTGGCAACGAAGCACAAGAACTCGGTGCTTTGCGCGGTGAGATCACTGATGACGATGGGTCAGAAACAAAAAAGGAGAGTACACTGTATCATGGGGAGCATTACGTAGAGTGTTACATAATTAGAAATGGGCAATGCGTAGCCATAGGGCACGTGTTTGTTCCGATTGGATAAATCTATGGATATCAAAAACCTTTCTATCGTTCGGCAGTCATTTGCAAATACCGTCTTTACACACAAAGTGCAGGAAGTGGCCGCTGAAAATGCAGGAGTACTTGCTCTGAGGGTGAAAATTGCGAACATAAGTATTGTTTCATTTGCTCTCCTTATGCTTATACTCCAAGTAGCAAATCCATCAAACCTTGTTTTTTCTTATCTTGGTTCTGGTATTGCGGCGGGAGAAATAATCTTTTTGATTGTTCAGCTTACGTTCAATTTTGAGCAAATCGCTCTCGCGCATAAAAATTCAGCACTGAAATATATGCAACTACGAGACAAGTACCGCGGCTTAATCGTAGACATCATGAATGAACAAATCTCGCAAAATATAATCGCTGATCGTCGCAATTCACTCCAAGCTGAATATCAAGTTATCTCTGACCTTGCCCCACAGACAGGAACGAAAGAGTACGCAGAAGCTCAAAGGCGTTTGCATACAGCAGGCGCATCAGGAGGAGAACACTACACGTGGTCAGATGCTGAGATTGACCAGTTTTTACCCCAGAACCTACGACTCAGTTCAGTTCCCAAATAAAGGGAGCCTCGCTTGCGCGCGCATGGGAGGGTTGGAGCAAGCGCAATATGATTTGCTTGTGCCATTCGATAGTTTGGCACAATCCGCTTTTTTAGAGCCACCACGAACGTCACCGAAGTCACAGAGCGAACACGAAGCAACACCGAGCAGGCATCGTGAGCGAATGCGAACGGCCAATGCGAGGTGATTGCGAAGTGTGAGTGGACGACAGAGCTACCACCAAACTCGGAGAGGAAGCGCCTCGCCCGACGCGAATGACGGAGAAAAAGGACGGACGAAATATTCCCACCATGCTAAAATACAAATACGAGTCCTTTTTGGAGGAATGAAGCGGCGGAAACAAAACCATAAAATTT
>PCWC01000043.1:0-7587 GCA_002787175.1 Parcubacteria group bacterium CG11_big_fil_rev_8_21_14_0_20_39_22
GCGCACCACGGACTGAGAAAAGATAGACGCTTTAGAGTGATTAGTGGGTTATTGAGAAAAGGATAAATAGCCCCCGAAAAGTTTCTATACTCCGGGAAAGTCGATTTTTATTCACACTTAAGCGAATTTTGAACACGCTCTAAGACAATTTTTCTATCCTGACCCCCAAAAGACGCACCGACTTGGATCCGGGATTGTCTCTTTTGTCCAAAAAAGGCAGGACAAGCTTTAGGATTTGCCGACGGAGTTCATCTTTTCCCCTCATTACCGCCTTTAAAGTAACGGACCTGGTATGACTTTTGAAATCCGAAAACCTAACAATAAGAACTACCGTCCTGAAGGACACAAAAGCACTTTTGCGGAAACGCTCAAAAACCCTATCGGCAATCAAAATGACTCGAGACATAATTTCTTTTTGTTTATCTATATCGACAAGAAATGTTTCCTGCTCACCCATAGACAATACAACCTCTTCAGTCGAAATCTCCGAACTGCTCTCTCCATAAGCCATATCTCTTATAGACTTCCATCTGTTTTTGAGAATCTTTTGAAGATTCTCTGGTTTAGCCAATTGGATGTCTCTTACTTTAAACAGGAGGAAATTCTCCATAATTGTTTTAGTTTTTGGTCCTATACCAGGCAGTACACTTATAGACATAGGAGAGAGGAATTCTGCTGACCGACTTTCTTCAACTGCCGTAAAACCAAACGGCTTTTTGTAATCTGAGGCTATTTTTGCAATCAGCTTATTTTTACCTATACCTATAGTCGACGAGAGTTTTTGCCTTTTTAGTATCTCGCTTTGCAATTCCAGACACAACTCTTTTGACTCTTCAAATGATTCGCAGAAACTTAAATCAAGATAAAATTCGTCTATACTCGCCTTCTCATATTTAGGTATAAATTCACCTATTATTTTCTCTACCTCAAAAGACGCTTCGCTATAACGGCGAGACTCGGGAGTGATAAAAATTACAGAAGGTCTTCCCTTGATTTTGGCGTACTCACTTCTTCGCCAAGCTTCTCTTATCGGCATAGCCGAATAGATGCCATATTCGCGCGCCAAGTAATTTGAAGTCGAGACCACACCTCTCCCTTTTCCACCTATAGGATCAGATCCGACGACAAGAGGTAAACCCTTTAAATACGGCTTTTCTTTTTCCTCGACAGAGGTAAAAAACGCATCCATATCAAGATGAGCAACTATTTTCATCATTCAATTATATTCCACTCGTACTCCTAAGCAAAGAAGAGGAAATACTGACCAAGCCATATAAGCACAGCCACCCCAAAACTTACAAACGCAGGTAAAAAACCTATTTTAAAGTATTCTTCAAAAGTAAGTTCTTTAATCATCCCCATAGCTACAACACCGGCCGCCGAGCCGAGAGATAGCAAAGATCCTCCCGTACCTACACAAATAGCCAATAATACCCACAAGCTCGGATCATTTACATGCAAAATATCGATAGCTATGGCGGTAAGAGGTATGTTATCGAGGAACGAAGAAACTAATCCCAAAATTACATTCCCTCCAATAACGTGAAATACTGACTGTGTACCTCCATAAACAAAATCTGAAACATACTGTAAAATTCCTAAAACTCCGAGAGCCGATACAGCCAACAAAATACCTATAAAAAATTGCAATGATGATATATCGGTTTTTTGTATGAGATTTTCGATTGAAGCCGTGAGGTGAGTACTATTTTTATTGACCAATTTCAAAAGATCTATAATAACCCAAGTAAGACCGAGTCCAAGCAATATGCCGAGAACCGGGGGCAATCCCACATACTTTGCAAATATAGGCATAAGAAAAGAAAATCCAACAAATCCTACCACCAATTTCTCACTCGGTAAGAGATGTATAAGTGCTTCCGGTTCCGTGTCGTCTTCGGTAGTATCCATTTTCTTATACAGCATAGAACAAGCGACAAAGAAAAGTGCGACTGAAGGTAAGAAACCTTGCAATATTATTTGTCCCGCATCAAACTTCCCAGCAAGCCAGAGCGTTATTGTCGTAACATCACCTATCGGAGAGAAGGCTCCTCCAGCATTGGCGGAAATTACCACACCGACCGCCGCAACCAATAGATTTTTTCCTTTGAAAAATTGTCTCGATATCTGAATCATCACAATGGTGGCAGTAAGGTTATCGATAATCACCGAAAGAAAAAAAGAAAGGCCGGCAATTACCATAAATTGCCGGCGGTTTGAAAGTCTGTATCCGAATATTCTAGTTCGGATTACATCAAATAATCTGTAATGAACCAAAATCTCTACAAGTGACATCGCAGCCAGTAAAAATACAACTATATTGAATATGTCGAAAGCTACCGGCACTATTTCATCTTCTATGACGACATTATTATGAAGTCCCAAGACTATCCATAACACCCCGCCCATCGCGAGAGCAAAAGCCGACTTGTTTATGCGTATCTTAGTCTCAAGTGCGATTAGGATATACCCACATATAAATATTATTGAAGCGATGATTTGTGCCATACAAATTAGATTAAACAGATCCGACAGACTAAATTATTGAATGAGAGGAAGTATAACACTTTTAAGCAGAGTTTTTCCAACTTAGGTGTGCATAAAACTTAGAGTAGAGTCGCCACCTAAACGCCAACAAACTAACCAGTTTTTTGTTTTAGATATACGAGGGCACCGTAGAGTCCTGAAAAATCACCGAGATCTGCTTTTTTCAAAGCAGGCAAAGATGAGAAAACTTTCGTAACCTCGGAAAGTTTTTTTTCGATTTCCGACAAAGGGATAGCTGGATTGCCAAGAATCATAGATCCGCCGAGTACTACCACACTGGGAGACCAATGGACAATAACATTATTAATGCCAGTGGCAAGCCAAAAAGCGAGCTCATTCCAAAGTGGATCTGATTGGGGTATCTCGTAGGGCTTTTTACCTAATCGTCTTTCAGTCGCCAACCCAGAGACATAACCCTCAAGATGTCCAACGCCGTCATTGTGAACACTTTTTGTATTACACTGCGGACACAAACTACCATCTATGTCTATTATCTGATGTCCAATTTCAAAACCCCTTACAGATTCATCGATCAAGCCATTACTTACTCTCGCACCACCGACACCAGTCGATACGGTAAGGTACGCCACTATATCATCGCCCTTACCAGCACCCTTTGTTGACTCTCCTAAAGCGGCAAAGGCAGCATCATTTTCGAGGAAAATGGGGCACTCAAATATCTTTTCAAGTTCTTTTCCTATAGACTTACCCTTCCAATCCGGCTTATTATTTGGAGATATAAATGTCCAATTCTCCCTGTCGACAGGACCTGCAATTCCTATTGCCGCACAACCCGCCTTTTCTCCTTCACTTATTTTATTGACCATTTGCTTAATCAAATCCATTGATTCATAAAAATCTTCAGGAGTCTTCTCAACAATCGGCTCCGAAAAACTTTCCAAGTCATCTGATCTTGAAATCCTTATCTTAGTTGCTCCAATATCTCCAATTATATACATATGCGTGTTAAATCTTAAATAATTAAAACTGTCAGGGAAAGAAGTAATTTCCAATTTTTATAATTTTTAAATTTTTTTAAACAATGTTTCAATTTACAATTTTTAAACAAGAGAAACTTGAATATGTGACTTTAAGAGGAAAAATGTCAGAATGTCTTTGTTTGAAAATTATAAAATTATTTTAAAAATTAAAAATTGGAAATTAAAAATTCTTAGGTTGTATTCTGTAAGATTAGTAGACAATAGCAGATTGTGTCATGTTATAAAAATAATATCTAAAATCTCGAAGAGAAGCTAAACCAGTTTTTTGAATTCCTCGACCATTGGCACCTGCTCACTTTCGGTATCGTATTTTGAAGAAAGAGTGAGTGCTGTCCAATCTGCAATTAGAAGATTTTTAAAAATCCTCTCTGCTCTACTCTCCCCCTCAAGCCAGATCTTGGTACTGGGCAGACCTCTCTCTTCATAAAGTCGTTCTGTTACTTCAATACGCTTAAGCACTTGAGGATGGTCGTCACTGCCTGCGATAAAGATGAAATGGAATTTATCCATAATATTTTTGGTATTTTCTGTCTTATCGAAACCTGTCATTTCGTTGTGATTTAGCTCCGGCAAAACATTATAAAAAGCCGGTATCTTTGCCGTCTCGTTGAATTTTATTTTCCAATTATAGGCAACAGTCTCGTATTGATTTGATGCATATATTACAGGCACTTTGCCGTAAAGCTCCTCAGCAATATTCTCACCTTGTACTTTTAAATCTGCGGGAGATAAAATTTTAGAAAGTTTTTTAAATCCTTCAAAAAGCAAATCGTCTTGCATCGCTTTTGCAATAGAGAGAGCCGAAAAGCCGAGAGCGCTTCTCGGCTGTATACCTGTATCAGGCATTTGGATATAAGGTATGCCGTTTTCTTTTGCAAAATCCAAAAGTTTACCACCTATGGCTATGCACAAGAGCCGATGCTTGTTTTGATATGCGGTTCTTGCAAAATCGATAGTCTCTTCGGTATTGCCAGAATAGGAGCTTGCTATAAACAAAGTGTCTTTGAAATATTTTTGAGGCAGAGGAGGTAATCCATAGCCTCTATAGACTGTCATATCTAAAAAAGGATTTACAGTCTTTAATATATCGGCTCCGAGATGTGATCCTCCCATACCACCGACGATAAATCGATTTTGAGGAGTAAAATTCTCTTTATTTTCTATAATCGGCTCGAATTCGAATTGAGTGTTAAATTTAAGTATTGCTTGTTCCATATTTAGTCTCAAAAGTACTTAATATTTTATACTCATTTTTGTGTTTGTACAAATTTGATCCGGATTTAGGGTAAGAAAAAACACCCAACTACAGTTTGCAGTTGGGTGTTTGTAAACAAAAAATGAATTATCCTTTTCCGTAGCCGTCAAGATTTGAATTTATGAGTTTAATAAACTCATATACCTCCTCCGGCCAGATGTATCTGAATCGATATGTTCCGTACTCCGGCACAGGAATAGCTTCATTCCCATCACGATCCTCAAATATCTCTGTCCACGGATCAAACACATCAACCGACTCAATACCGACCGCTCTCCTCTCGATCCCGTTGATCCCAACAGTCGCAGGAAGGATAAATGTCGGAGCTGGCTCTCCTTCCAAGGAGGTAAATTCATGGATGTAGTTCAAATCATGTAACCGACTTGAATACTCCACCCATTTTGCACGCCCATGTTGAATGACATTACCAAACGCCGACTGCACCGTTGCTGTCTGCATTTGGTTGATGTTGGAAGTCATAGGTATGGATACCAAGCCATTGTCCCCTTCGAAATGGAGTTCCAAAATATCATTTCCGCCGATCATCCACGGATGGACAATGACACTGTTTTGGAAATACACCTCCTGATTACCCTTGCGCATATACGCGCCGTTGATGACTTTTCCGACAATCGCAAATCGCGTCGATTCCGGCCAATACCAAATGTTAAGTGATGCCTTTCCGTCCGGCTGAATCTTTATGTTTTGCGATCCAGAGAAAAGCGACTGCCCATCGGATTTCCTGAAGGAAAAACCGATGTTAACATTGTACGGCGGTATCGCTTGAATACCCTGGCTTAAGAGCATCGCTTTGGCTTGCTTTTCAAGCCCACCAAAACTGTTGTCTTCCACTTCCCGGTTTACGGAGATTTGCTCCACCACATCACCATAAGAATGGAATGTGATAACTTCCGTGTGTTGTCGCAAGAACTCACGCATCTTCTCCGGATCGGACACGAGTTGACGGAAGACATCTTCGGTCACCTCAATCGGAGGGTACAGTCCTGCGGCGAAGGTGACATTTGATGTAATAGCGAATGCCAATCCGAAAATTACTGACAATAATTTTAATTTTTTCATTTCTTTTCTGTATTTGGTTTTGTTTGTTTTACCGATTTGTCGTCGGTTCAAGATTTTTCCAGTCTTCCGGCGATACAAAACCCATTTGCACCTCCGTAAACTGAACCCGAATCTCCTGTTCCTCTGCAACGGGCGGAGGGGCAGAAGTTGTTTGTGTTACTTTCGCCACGGCTGCTCTAGACACCTTATTATATGAAGGTGGATTGTTGAAGTGGTTAATAACCACCAGCCCAAAGGCCAGTGCCGATAAAACAACAAGTGCTTTTTTCATTTTTTATTCAGTTGTAAGGATCAAGGGCAATTTGTATGCCTTTTTTGAACCTTCGATATTATACACAAATTATTATATTTGTCAATGTTTAACCTCCCCAGGATTCAATCTTGAACCGAACCACCCCCCACTCTCAAATTCTTAAGAATTCGAGAGTGGATTACGTTTATATTGGTTTTAAGCCCATCTAACCGTCTAAATTGCATACAGTAATAGTGACAGTGGTCTGACCCACTGTCACAAGAGGAAATTTCGTCGCTTTTTTAAGTATTATTTTTTACCAACATCGTGTCCGCCAAACTGGTTTCTAAGTGCCGATACCACCTGTCCGGTATAGCTCGGATTTCCCTCTGAATCCTTTCTAAATTGAAGTGACTCTTCTATTACCTTAACCGGCACACCAAGCTCTTTTGCCGTCTCGACCGTCCACTGCCCTTCGCCACTGTGAGCTACTTCGCCAGAGACTCCCGACAAATCTTCCGTATGTTCATCAAATGCTTTCCTAAGCCATCCTATAAGACGAGATTCGATTACGCTACCATGATTGTAAAGTTCGGTAATATCCTTAAGAGGCAAACCGAAGTCGGACTTTTTCATTATCTCAAAACCTTCTCCAATCGCCTGCATCATTCCATATTCGATACCGTTATGCACCATCTTTACAAAGTGTCCGGCTCCTGAGCGTCCAGCATATGCAATACCTCCGACAATCGCCATATCTGTAAACAAAGGCAAGAGTTTTTCATAATTTTCTTTATCTCCTCCGACCATCAGACAAGCACCGTTGCGAGCACCTGAAGGACCGCCGGATACTCCGACATCTAAAAAGTTTATATGCTTTTCGTTCAAAAGTTTTGACCTCTCTATTGTTTTCTTATACGGAGAATTTCCTCCATCAATTATAATGTCTCCTTCATTTAAATTATCCAGAAGCTCATCTAAAATGCCGTCAACCGCCTGCCAAGAAACCATAAGCCAAATTACTTTAGTTCCTTCAAGCTTACCGCAAAGATCCTTAATACTCGATACAGTTTTTACACCCTTATCCTCTGCAACGATCCTCGGCGCTTCACTTCTGTTATAAGCGACAACATCGTGTCCTTTTTCCTTTAACCTCTCGACCTGTGAAAGTCCCATTTTTCCAAGCCCTATGTATCCTATTTGCATATATTTATCATATTATCTTAATGTAAAAATTATACCATAACGCATTTTTACAAATTATTTAAAAATTTTTAAACAGTTATGCTATCATATTAAGAGCGTGTTTAAAGTCTAACCGCAAAATATGAAGCGGATGTTGGCTTGACCTGATAGAAGCTCTGCTTCTAACGGGGCTTGCCTGCCGAAATGTCCAAAATTCTGCTACAAATTGCGTCTTTTTCGTTAGCGTACCTCAAAGTAGCTTGCTCAAAATACTCAATTATCGCAGA
>PCWC01000043.1:7596-9008 GCA_002787175.1 Parcubacteria group bacterium CG11_big_fil_rev_8_21_14_0_20_39_22
ACAAAAATTTCCTTGTGAAAACAGCATCTATAATAATATTTATATCTGTAATGGGAGCTGGATTATATATGTTTTGGCAGGAAAAAATCGAGACAAATGAGCCTAAAGATAAATTCTCAGCTTTTGGGGGCGAACTATATGAAGTTATCCAAGACAATTACTGGGAAAAAGTAAGTGACGAAAGGTTAAGCTCTATATTTAAAGAAGCTACAATCGCCGTCTTAGGTCAAGCAGATAGCTTGACCGAAAAGAACAAGGAAGGAGTTACTCTGATGCTTGAAAACTCTCTCGGAGATAGAACCGATGATGAAAAACGTCAGGCGGTGATTGAGATCGGTTCGCTCATAGCTTCAAACTTACCACCTACAGGAATTGGCGGAATTTTATCCACAAAACAGGAAACTGATCTTAGAAACACTGTAGCAAATATCGATACTTCAAGGACTTTGTACGACATAATTGAAACAAATGAAAATGCGGACAGCGACCAGATAGCCTCGGCGGCAAATCTTAAAATTAAAGAAATAGCAGAATCCAGCGACGAAAATAAGGAAGAGAAAATAAAGGAGGTTGAATATGCTCAACTTGTACTAACAAACAATAATAACAGAGTAATGTATGACGAAAGCCGTATCGAACCAACAATTTTTGACAAAAAAATATCAGAGGATACTTTATACCTGCATATAAAGAGATTTTCGCCCACTACTTATAATGAGTTTTTAAATACGATGCAATCATACGGAAACCTTAAAGCTCCGCAGAATCTTATCATAGATATTCGTGGCAATATCGGAGGTAGCACCGATGTCGTGCCATACATACTTGGCCTCTTCGTGGGACAAGGCAAGTACGTTTACGATTTTTACAAGCAGGGAGAATATATTCCTACAAAAACACAGATCCAAAAGCTTCCTGAGCTTTCACCTTTTGTAAATATAGTTTTACTAACAGACAACGGTACACAATCATCTTCAGAACTTTTTGTGGCGGGCTTCAAGTCATACAATATCGGTATGGTTTTAGGAGACAAAACTGGTGGAGTCGGAGCCATCAAAAACACTTTCCCTTTAAATACAAAAATATCCGACAACGAGTCGCATTCTCTATATATGGTCCATATCATAACATTGACAGACAACGGTCAACCAATACATGGAAACGGAGTTGAACCGGATATATACTTAAAAGACAAAAACTGGCAAAACAAACTCTCTGTATATTACCCGCAACCTTTTATAAGAGAGATATCGGATAGTATAAATGACCGTCCAACTTTCTAAGAACCTGTTCAGAATCTCGCGTCCGAGCAAAACAATAAAATTTGGGCTAAAGAAACTTTTCGGGGGCTGAATATGATAAAGTACAGCTCTGTTTAAAGGTATTTCTTTAATTATCTAAAACCATGTTTA
>PCWC01000052.1:0-584 GCA_002787175.1 Parcubacteria group bacterium CG11_big_fil_rev_8_21_14_0_20_39_22
TGAGAAAAGATAGACGCTTTAGAGTGATTAGTGAGTTATTGAGAAAAGGATAAATAGCCCCCGAAAAGTTTCTATACTCCAAATATGACAAAAAAATGGGTTGCCCAAAATTATGCCTCAGCACGAGAGAGAGAGAGTAAAAAACGCTCCGCGTTTTTTATGATCAAACAGATCATCTCTCCTGTTCGTTTACACGAACCCTTTGGGCACTCTTTTATGGGGGTGCCATTTCTTTTTTATAAGACACAAAAAATATGAGCGAAAGACATTTTGAACAATCGATGAACCCGAAAGAGCATATCCAATCTGAATTGGAAGATGCTGGTATTTCACATCCAAGCGAATGGCGAAAGGCTCTTGATTTAGAAACCCCATTGGAAGGCGAGGATAAGTTACCAAGAGAACATTTAGATATTAAGGATTTTGCAAAAATTTTTACTTATCTTGAAGGCGGTGCGAGGATTCATGACCAAAGTAAAATTGAAAGATTCGGCACGTTAACAGACGGTCTTGAACGATTAAAGTCTTTACAGTCAATGAGTGTTGCGGAAGCAACTGAAGCCGTTCGCGATTTTGGATTAACT
>PCWC01000052.1:626-1110 GCA_002787175.1 Parcubacteria group bacterium CG11_big_fil_rev_8_21_14_0_20_39_22
GAGTATGTTGACGTAGTCAAGGAAGAAGTAATCGATGCTTCACAAGCGAGTCCGGAAACGATTAAACTCGGTGTTATTAGAGACATCTATTTTGCGGCGATGCAAGGCACTCCAGAAATGGGTGCTGTGAAAGTTGCTACAAATAGGATTAATAGAGGAATAGAAAGACAAAAACAATCTCCAAGAACTACTTCGAGATCTGTACAAAATCCCGTTAAAAGTGTGGTTGAATTTCACGGATATTATTCTGGTATTTTCGAGGGCTCTTTGGGGCAATATCTAGAGGTCAGTCAACTTTATAAACAGTGTGAGCAAGAAATTAAGAAACGATTTAGCAATAAAGATTTGGACGAAAAAGAGCTGGAACACAAGGCGGTGTTATTAACCGCCCGACGTCTTGAGGGTGCTTATAATTATAACGGAACATTAAATACAGGATCATCTCCTTATAATGCGGGATTTAAAGAATCAATAACCGTCGGAC
>PCWC01000052.1:1120-2669 GCA_002787175.1 Parcubacteria group bacterium CG11_big_fil_rev_8_21_14_0_20_39_22
CCAAATGAAAGGCATGCGTAGTAAGATTCAAGAAACCAATTTCCGGAATGTGGAAAGATTTATTGGAAAATCCGGAGACAATCGATACGGATACGAAAAAAAGAGACTCGATAAAGAGGTTAAGTCATTGGAAGATTTTACTCAGGATAATCAGAGCCACGATGCTTCTTTTTTGCCAGCAAAAAGTGAAGATGGTACAGATAGACAAATAAAAGGCAAAGAAGCGGCTGAGATAATGACTAGGCAGAAAAATAGCGAAGCAGTCCAACGAGCTGAGTTATGGTTTAGCAGGGAGAGCGAAAAAATAAATCATTGGTTTGAAAAATCAAAAGCAAAGATTGCAAGTTACGAGATAAGTGAACAAGAAAGGAATTCAATATATGAATCAGTTCAAGATCGATACAATAAAAAAGTTGCTGATCTTCAGCAAGAATACCAGGCAGAGATAACTCGACTGGAAAATCGCACGCCAGAGGAACTTCTAGGAGCATTCAAAGAAAGACAAGCTATTGTAAATAAGCGATTTGAGAAACGAAAAAGTTTAGCTCAAAAAGCTTTAGATTTGCATTTCCGTTTTAACCATGAAGGTCGTGATTATGGCAGTAAACCCTTTGATCAAATCGATTGGGTTAACTCTGCTCCATTTGGGGTTATAAAAAGAGCACACCGAGCACTAAGTGCAGGTGTGGACGAACAAACTATAATGATGCGTGCGTTAGCTGAAGTAAATGGTGAGTCGGCGAATGACCAAAATGCAGAGAAATTTATTCTAAACATTCTTAAATCTGGCAGACCAGACAAAGTGATACAAAATTTTGAAAAGTTCTCTGGGATTACTGAAGATCAACATTTAAATATCCTTCTAGCAATCATTAACAGTGGTGCTGGTCGAAATGTTGTTGAAAATTTAAGTAAATTTACGGGTATTAAATCTGAGGATCATCTTCAAATAGTACAAGCTATGAACGCATCGGGTGCTGGCGATGAGGTGATTTCTAATCTCGACAAATTCAGTGGCATAAAACAAGAAGATAAAAGAGATATCCTGTTTGGTGCAATTAAGGGGGGTGGCGGAAATCAAGTTGCTAACAATCTTGAACAGTTCTCGGATATTATTAGCGAGAAAGACCATCGAGATATTGTAATGGAAATGATTAAGGATGGTAACTGTTGGTACTTGAATTATGGTGATGTATTGGATAAATTTACTGGTCTTGAAGAACCTTTGCGTCAAGTAATAAAAGCCGGTAAATATGAGGCCTTGCCACATGTGCTTGAAGCAGGATTCACGATAGAAGAAATTACAAGATTTCCGTTTCTTATTTCTCCGCTGGTCACGAAGAAATAATAATATAATAAATTAATTTAAATATATGAAAAAAACAGCAATAACATTTCCGGATGACACAATGACGCTTGATATGTTGGTTGACATTCAAACGCCAAAGTCGCTCGGATTGACAGCGAAAGTTTTTATACAAGAGAAGGCTCGCACACTGCCCCTCTACGATCAATCAGTAAAGTGTGATGCCCACGGCGAAAGTAATGA
>PCWC01000115.1 GCA_002787175.1 Parcubacteria group bacterium CG11_big_fil_rev_8_21_14_0_20_39_22
CGACCGAGGAAAAGACTTGGCGGTTTGACCCCTTACGAGGTATTCTATCAGATAACAGGTGTTGCGTTAGATTCTTGAATTCAGCCATTGGGGATTGGACAAGACTTTTATTTCGTGTCCCACGATTTCTGTGGTACTATTCACGCGATGAAACCTTTGTCGAGGCACAAAAGATACACCTATCTTTTTATTTGTTACGTTCTATTTTTCGCACTTATACCTGTTGTGGCTTTTTATGCGAGCGGTTATAGAATAGGTGAAGATTGGACAGTAACGCAAACAGGAGGATTTTTTGTCCACACTTCGGAAAACGGTGTGCTACTTACTGTAGACAACGAGCCCTCCAAGGTTCTCGGTATTTTCGGATCGGGATTTTTTGTTCAAAATCTGAAGCCGGGAATTTATGATATAGCCGTCACAAAAACCGGATTTGTGCCGTGGTATAAAAAAGTGGCAGTCTTCGAAGGGGTGGTGGAGGAGACCTCTTCTTTGCTTATACCAGAGCGAATAATATTTCAAGAATTAAAAGCTGATGAGGACTCTACGTTGTTGGAGTCAGGATTGGCGACTACTACCGATAAAGATTCACGGACCATATCATCTGGTAAAAGTATTTTTGAGATTGTGTCAAAATCTTTTGAGGAAAATGTACCTGTTAAGGAAGAAGAAATTGACAGAGATGAACTTCTCGAGCTGTTTCCAGAAAACGCGATTATAAAAGATGAAGTGGTTATATATGAATCTAACAACAGTATTGAAACGGTTTGGCTTGGAAAACAAGAGAGTATCCCGTACTTTTTTTGTATATTTGGCGATTGCGAAGCTGAAATAATTGCCTATGTTTCTCCAGAAGATATAGTTCACTTTGATTTTTATCCGAATCGAACTGATACTATTATAATAAGTACAGAAAAAGGAATATATGCTGTTTCTCTCGATAAAACTCCACCTCAATTTTTCCACCCGATTTACAAATCTTCCGGCTCTGATTTTAGAGTTGTCGAGGGCAATCTTTACATAAAGGACGGTCAGAATTTTTATAGAGTTTTGTTATAAGAAACTGTTTAAAATCTCGCGACCGAGCGAGAGCGAGGAAGTACTGAGATCACCAGAGCGAATGTTCATCCTGGTAAAATGGCAAAATTTTGGCTACAAGACTTCGCTTCACTCTCACCTTATCTCGATAAGTTTCGAGCTCCAGCTCGTCTTTCGCTCGAAATTTTGCCATTTTAGTGGATGAGCTCGGTTTTAAGACCTATTTTAGCGTCGAGATTTTAAACAGTTTCTAAATACACGGCTTTCCATACTGGCTTTTTGAAGTTAATATGGATATGATTGAGTTAAAATATTGAATCTCACAGATTTACAAATTATGAACAAAGAAAATCCAAGAGGACATATACACCCAGTTACTCAAATTATACTAAAGTCTGTATCGATATTTAAAAAATCAGGCTTTTCTGTAGCTTCTGGTCCGGAACTTGAAGATGAGTGGCACAATTTTGACGCATTGAATATACCGGCAGATCATCCTGCGAGAGATATGCAGGATACGTTTTGGCTGAAACAGCCAAAAAATTTCCAATTTCCAATTTCCAATTTCCAAAATTCAAAACGAGAAGAAGGTAAATCGCAGCTATCGGACACTGACCGCCAATTGCTCCGTACACACACCTCTCCTGTGCAGATTCGTTATATTGAGCAAAAGTTGAAGAAGGGGATAAAACCTCCCTATAGAATAATTGTGCCGGGAAAAGTATTTAGGAACGAAGCAACCGATGCCACCCATGAGGCGCAATTTCACCAGATAGAGGGTTTATATGTAGACAAAAACGTCTCGATGGCTCAACTAAAAGGGACTCTTTCTGATTTTGCTAAAGAATTTTTCGGCGATAATGCTGAGATAAGATTTCGTCCTAGTTTTTTTCCTTTCACCGAACCTTCAGTTGAAGTAGATGTGAAGTTTAGAGGCAAGTGGCTTGAAATACTCGGTGCCGGATTGGTCCATCCTAATGTCTTGAAAAGTGTAGGTCTCAATCCGGATAAATGGAGTGGTTTTGCGTTTGGAATGAGCGTTGAGAGACCGGCGATGATAAAGTGGGGTATAAATGACATCAGGCAGTTTTATAGTGGTGATATGCGATTTTTGAAACAATTCTAAGTTAGGTAATTTCTAAACTTCAATGAAACTTTCATACAATTGGTTACAATCATATTTTGAAAACAAACTACCGGAACCGGAAAAACTTTCGGATATTTTAACTTTCTCATTTGCTGAAGTCGAAGGGTTGGAGAGGAAAGGAGATGACACAATCTTCGATATTAGTGTTTTGCCGGATAGGGCGTGTTACGCTCTATCTCATAGGGGCGTAGCTTACGAAATTTCTGCCTCTCTAAGATTACCGAAAAAAGATATGAGTTGGCCTATGCCTGAAACCGCAAAGACACGAGGACTTTCCGTAGAAATCGAAGAGCCCGGTTTGTGTCCGAGATATATAGCGAGAGTTGTGGAGAATATAAATCCAAAGCAAGCTCTATGGGTTAAAGATCATCTTGAGAGTGTGGATCAGCGATCGATAAATCCGATAGTCGACGGTACTAATCTGGTAATGTTTGATATGGGTCAGCCAATGCACGTTTTTGACGCCGATAAGGTAAGTGGAGGTATCGTAGTTAGGATGGCAAAAGAGGGGGAAAAAATCACCGTCTTAAGCGGAGAAGAGATAGAGATCGACTCATCAATACTTGTCATAGCAGACAATGAAGGTCCTTTGGCGATTGCCGGCATAAAGGGAGGAAAAAAAGCTGAAGTCACAGATTCAACAAAAAATGTAATACTTGAATCTGCCAATTTTGATTCTTCATATATAAGAAAAGCGGGAGAGGTGGTAGGTATTAAAACCGATTCGTCAAAAAGATTCGAAAACGGAGTGTCTGTCGAATCGGCAAAGATTGGGATAGATAATATGACAGCTTTTCTTTTTGAAATGGATAAGGAAATCAAGGTGGGGGAAATAGTAGATAAACACAAATTCGTAGAACCAAAACCTTCGATAAAAGTATCCGAGAAATTAATTTCAGATAAACTCGGGAGCAGTGTTTCAAAAGAAGATATTATCGATGTGCTAAAGAGACTTGATATAGAAGTCAAAGAAGAAAACGATGATCTTGTGCTAACAGTACCGCATTTCAGATCTGATTTAAATATTCCGGAAGACATTGTCGAGGAGATCGGTAGGATAATCGGTTACGATAAAATACCCGAATCCAAGTTGCCAGAAGTAAAAGATGTTCAAGCGGGTGGTGATTTTGCCGCCAAAATGATTGTTCGCACCACATTGCCAGAGCACGGTTTCTCAGAAATTTATGGCTACACTTTCGGTAAAAAGGGCGATATGGAGATAATTAAGCCGTTGTCGAGCGACAAAGCATTTCTAAGAAAGAATCTGTCGGATGAGATAGACGAAAAACTAACTTTCAATTTATCTAACAATCTCTTCGATAATACTCCCTCCTCTCTTTTTGAAATTGGAAGCGTTTTTCCTGGGGAAGGTGAGAGGGTCCATCTCGCACTCGGTATAAAGTATAAAAAGAAAAAGTTCAACTTCGGCAGCGAAATAGTATCAAAAGCTCTAAATGACCTGTTTGGTAAACTGGAGATATCAGAGAGTTACGAAGATTTGATTGAGGATTTCGAGAAAGGTAACACACAGGGTGTTGTGGTGGGAAAGATTGAAGATGATGTCGGAATAATCATCGAGCTTGATTTTGATAAGCTCATCTCTTTGTCGGAGAGCAGGGGTGATTTTCAGATTCCAGAATTAGATATAGCTCAAAACAAATTTAAGACCATATCTCCTTACCCTCGAATAATACGCGACATTGCGATTTTTGTATCTGAAGGTACCAGTTCAGAAGAGGTCTCAAACATCATAAAAGAAAAGGCAACAGAACTTTTGTCGGAAGGACCTGTGTTGTTTGATGAATTCTCAAAAGATGGCAGAAAATCTTTAGCATTTAGAATGGCATTTCAGTCAGAAGAGAGGACTCTATCCGATGACGAGGTAAACAAAATAATGGAAGAGATCTACACAGCAATCGGTAAAAATGGGTGGGAGATAAGGTAGGATAAGTTTAAAGTTGGTAAGTTGATAAGTTTGGAACACTAAAATTTGTTGTAAGTGATTTACGTTTGATTTTCAAATGGTGGGGGCGTAAAATAAGTGAATGAGTAAGAAACTTCAGCCAAAACTGCCAGAAAAGCAGGTTGTTATATATCAGGCGAAATCCGGAGCCATAGAGCTTAAAGGGGATTTTGAGAGTGAAAGCATTTGGGCGAGTCAGGCGCAGATTGCGGATGTTTTCCAAACAGAACGTTCTGTAATCACTAAACATATCCGCAATATATTGAAAAATGAGGAAATTGATGAAAAAAGCAATGTGCAAAAAATGCACATTGCAAATTCTGACAAACCCGTGGCTTTCTACTCGCTGGATATTGTTTTAGCTGTAGGTTATAGGACTAATTCAAGGGTAGCAATAGAGTTTAGGAAATGGGCGACCAAAACCCTTCGCGAGCATATAACCAAAGGCTACACCATAAACCGTAAGCAAATCGGTAAAAATTACGATGCTTTTATGAAAGTTGTATCTGATATTCAGGATCTTTTGCCTGAGAATACTGTCTTAGATCCGAAGAATATTCTCGAACTGGTCAAGGAATTCTCTGGTACGTGGATGTCGCTTGACGCGTATGACAAAGACTCTCTTTCTCCTATTGCTACTACCAAAAAGTCAGTCTCACTTTCCAGTAAAGAACTCTTGGAAGCCATCTCAAACTTGAGGGAAGAACTAATACGTAAAGGCGAGGCGACTGACATTTTTGCACAGGAGAGATTTATCGGAGGTGTAGAAGGAATAGTCGGGAATGTTATGCAATCATTCGCCGGAAAGCCACTTTACAAGAGTGTGGAAGAAAAAGCGGCTCATCTTCTTTATTTCTTGGTTAAAAACCACCCATTCACAGACGGAAACAAACGTTCCGGGGCTTTTGCTTTTGTTTGGTTTTTACGCAAAGCTAAAGCCAAAAATTTTAGAAATATAAGCCCTCCAACTCTGACAGCACTGACACTTCTTATTGCAGAGAGTAACCCTAATAAGAAAGAACAGATGACTGCTTTGGTAACGCAATTGTTAAAATAAAAGGATGGTTTAGATTAGAATCTGAAATTAAGTCGTGAACTAAAAGAGAAATGATATGAAAACAATAGCAAAAATCAATCCGGGCGGGGTGTCGGAAGAAGAGTCGAAGACATACAAAACAAGAACTGCCGTTCGGGCTGTGTTGTTTAACGATGAAGGCAAGATGGCATTTTTATATGTGGGGAGGGATGGGTACTATAAGCTCCCCGGCGGAGGAGTGGATGAAGGTGAAAGTATAGAGGAAGCATTAAAAAGAGAAGTTGTAGAAGAAGTTGGTTGCAATATTGAGATAGGTAAGGAGGTCGGGAAGGTTGTTGAATACAAGAGTCATTTTAAAATCCTTCAAGATTCGTATGTATTTTTAGCGAAAGTGACAGGTGGAGATTGTGTCCCTAAATTCACTGATTTTGAAAAAGAAAGAGGGTTTGAGCTGGTGTGGGTGACTTTTGATGAAGCGGTCAGTTTGCTCCAAAATTCTCATCCGGAAAGTGAGGAGGGTAAGTTTATCATTGAAAGAGATTTGAAAATTTTGGAAGAAGCCGTGGCAAGTTTATAAGTTGAAAGTTGGCAAGTTGTAAGTTAGAGAAAATTCTTGAGGTTTAGGGTCGGTTGTATATAGCATAATCGTGAAAAAAGGTAAGCATTTTGGTCTTAAGAAAATAGAGGATCAGCTAAGAGAAAATATTCTGTATTTTAAATAATCTTTAGATGAAAGTGGTCAGACCACTTTCATCCCAAACTGATGAAGGTAGGAATTGAAAAACCCGCAGACATAAATTCTGCGGGTTTGAGTTTGAAAGATCGAGTTAAACTTGCTTTTGAACCCCTGAAGGCAGTCCTTCTTTGGGAAGTCTCTTTTTGTTAACTACCGTCCAAGAGACTTCTACAGTCTGTGGGTAATCGGGGTCATCTCCTTTCCCTGGAGGTCTTCTCCAATGACCATCACGATAATGAGATCGAAGTTCCTTCAGTCCTTCTCGAGGACCTTTCTTACGGATGATGCCGTGAATACGACGTTCCTCCTCTGTCAAAGGTTGCGTGTACTGGATTGATACGACATCTGCCTCGTTCGTCACGGCGGTCGGATCAATCGTCCAGTCTCGATTGATCTTAGATATCGAGATTTTTTTCTCCCCTGGTCGTTGCGCAAGGTTAATGTGAAGGATAAGGCCTACCACGATTCTCAAGACAGGAAACCAAAATTCCATGTCCTCAGGTATGGTGGTCCTAACACCATCGTCGTTCATTGTCTCAAATTCTGCGTTTGGGTCATCGATATTATCTATCATAACCTTCTTGCTCCAGTCTTTTGTAATAATCTGGAGTGAATTGCCACCAGGCACAAAGCAGTATTGATTTTCCCGAAGCTTTTTAAGAAGATCCAACAACTTGTTATATTTCCCATTCGATAGTAGTCTTCCAAGCTTTGCCCGCAGATCCTTTGGCAAGGGTTTGAACTCATTCATTGTCATACCGACGGCGATTATGTAGAGTGAATCTCGCTTGAAGTTGACGAGGAGAGTGTCCGCTGTAAATCCCTTTCGATCTGGTATCGGGATAGGAAGTTGTATTGTAAAGAAGGGAACAGGGGGAGTAATATCCTCCCATCGGATATTACCGATTGAAGTCATCTCGAGTCTCATTTGCATCTCTTCCGAGATCGAATAAAGCCTACGTGACGTCCTCGACCATCCATAAAACATATTGGGTACCATGTCATACCAGAGCATGGTGAGAAAATAGTTATGGAAAATAGTTGAAGGAAAAAAGAACTTTTCTGGGTCCAGCTTTTCTTCGTGAGAGAGCAAGAGTTTTCGGAACCCTCTCCAATTCTTCACAGAGCCGATGTTGTTGCTTGTTTGATTTGATAAGCGAGTTTCGATACTCGCCATGAAGTTGATTTGTTCCCAAGTTTGGAGGATTGTCTCCATTCTTTGAAGTGCTAAGGGTTTCATTGTCGAGGTCCTTTCATTCAGGTTTAGGGTTGATTTAAGATACTTTTTTTATTATACAACAAAATATAGATATTGCAAGAGTTCGTTCCAGCTAATAATAAATGATACCCAACTTCTACTGGATATCTAGTAATTAAGGTACCGTATTTCCATATGAAAATGGAAACAAAAAAG